>CAZOIE010000270.1:0-3058 GCA_964579905.1 uncultured Planctomycetia bacterium | reverse complement strand
CCTTGTTTGACTTCTGGTGCAGATAATCGTTTATTCCCTGCCACTCTCCAATACTCTCATTTAAAGTAGCACCTTTCGAAACAGGTTCGTTTCCACCTGTAGGATTTATCTCAGATGCCGCCTTTCCATCAAGCCAGTTGTAGGCACCACAAAGACCAAGCCTCTCAGGGCTAATAATACATACATGGTTCGGTGCATAAGACTGGCATAGTTTACATGAATAAAAAATATCTACACTCTCATCGGTTAAACCGGACAATCTAGCATCTCTCTCATCAAATATCTTCATAGCTTCCGGCATAATCCGCAAAACATCTTCTTCTTTTGTATAAATACTAACTTGAACCTTATCTACGATTGAAGGAAAATCAGCAAGCAGCTTTGAATGAATAATAACCCCAAAGTGCCTGAACTTAAGGCCTGCCTTACGGGCCTCCTTGCTTATTCTTACCCAGGTCATATTGCGCTGACCTGTATGCATAACACCCATGGCTTCACTTAAATATGTATGTATCCTCCTCTCGAGCACACTCTCAAAATCAGGTTGCATCTTTCTACCCGCAGCATCAATTACAAGCGCAAACGGTACAGGTGCTGCATCTTCAAACTCTTCTATCTCAGGCCCGATTACCTCTATCTTTCCATCTTCAACCTCTTCAAGCTTCTTCATCCTTAAGAATTCGAATGCCTTTGAGTACTTACCGCCAATTTCACAACCCACCTGCTCCTTCCTTACACGCTCTCCTTCAAATGCAGGTCCGTATGGAACAGGTACATCTATCTTCTCGACCGTTATCTTCAATCCTCTAACCTCTATAGCCTTTTGCACCATTTTATCCCTATCTACAGGCGAAACTACATGCTCGAATTTACATATACCGGTGGGCAGTATTTGATCTATATCCGTATCGGCTATTGCAGGGAAACCAAAGTTAATAGCACCTGCGGCATTGGCATGCTTCTCATCGTCAACCTCATCCAGCGCCAGAACAAAAGCCTGTACTCTATTTTTGTTATACAATAGAATATCCCTTGCTTCTTTTAATCCCTTAGGGGTTATCCCACCAAACATAATAGCAGCCCTTACAGCAACGCTTAACGCATACACCGTAGAGGATATATCTCTTCCATGGGGTACTAAAAAGGTCTCCCATCCCATCTGCACATTTTGACTAGCAAGTTGATCAGCTATACACTTTCCATTTGTAGCGGCCGACATAAAAACAAGTATCCGTTTTTCCTGTAACTCTCTTATTATCTTTACAGCTTCTTCATCGGTAGGTGCAGCACCTACAATGGCAGCAAAACCAGGCATTCTACCATCTACCAGCTTAATGCCCTGTTCTCTCAAAATCGCATCATTGGTAAATCCAACCCAGTGATCAGTAGTGGGCGAAGGACCCAATGCATACTTTAAAACTTCTATAACCTCTTCAGCAAATAATGTAGCCATCCCCGCATCAAGGGTTGGTCCTAAATAAGGAAGCCATGTTTTATCTTGAGGAATTTCAGGTAATAAGCCCTTAGCATAGTCTATGATCTGTAATAGATCACCTGTCTTTTGGGCTTTTAAACCTAACATAGCATATGCAAACGGCAGATAATAATTGGTCTCAGGAAAGGCAACCTCAAGATCTTTTCCTTTTTGCTCTACAACCCTACCAAGTTCTTCCTCAGCTCTCTTTACAATCTTGTGAGCTCCCTTTATAGCTCTTGTAGCAATTATCTTTGACATTTGTACTCCTCTTTATATTGATTGGACTATTTAAACTGCAAAGCTCCAGTGGGGCATCCTGCAACACATGCTGGATCTTTTCTTATTCCGATACATAAATCGCATTTAATCGCTTTCTTGATTTCATCATCCATAAAAATAGCATTAAATGGACAAGCTTCAATGCAAAGCTTGCAACCAACACATAATTCCTGATTAATTAAAACAGGGCTGTTTTCGTCTTTTCTTTCAATAGCCTTTTTAGGGCATTTCTTTATACAAGGAGCTGCTTTACAATGCTTACATTGTACTATTTTAATAACTTCAGCTTTGGCCGTAACTTTAATTCGTGGCTTTGAAAGTGGCTTCTCTAATATGGCCTCTAACATATCCTTACTTTTTGAATGTGCAATTGCACATTGCAGCTCGCATGTTCTACAAGCAACACACTTCTTTGAATCAGCTACAATAACCTTTCCTTTTTCTTCCTTTGTACTCTTCTTCAATATCTTGCCTCTCCTTTTATACAGCCATCTTGTGGGCTTGTTCGTACATCATGGGCGCAAGGTTCAGCGCCTTACGCTTTTTATCTATGTGATCAATGATTAAATGAGCTGCCTTTACAGGATCCTCTTCAAATGCCCATTTTCCACCAACTGTCTTCTCAATATCCTTTGTTATGTAATCGTATACGGCAGGGCTACCTTTAACACGCATTGGTGTTCCAAATACTACAAGGGCTCCTGATGCAACGAAGTACCACCCAATGGCCATAGCCTTCTCTGACATCCACTCAATTGCAGCACCTGCAACAGGCAGTTCATCAAGGCTATCTCCTATACCGCCCTCTTTTACCATCTCGGTGCAGGCAATAAGTATTCTGGAGTTATCTACGCATGCCCCTAAATGAAGAGCAGGAGCAATTCCTACAGTCTTACAGACCTCTTTTAAGCCATCGCCTGCCATCTCAAGTGCAGCTTCAGGTGTAAGAATACCCTCTTTAGCACACTCAATTGCAGCGCAACCTGTCTGAACAACCAATACATCATTCTTTATTAACTCTTTCACTAATAATACGTGGTTATGCCCTGAACCCATTCTAGGGTTATCACATCCAACTACACCAACAACGCCACGTATTCGCCCATTTGCAATATTCTCATTAAGCGGTTTATAGGAGCCTCTAAACCTTCCGCCAAGGTTATAGAATATATTCTCTGCTGTGAAACCTGCTATAAGCTCCTTTGATTCCTTCGGAATATTAACCCTACCCTTTGGGCGATTTGGATAATTTTCAATAGCCTTTTTTAGTATCTCCTTAGCAGTATCAATTGCCTTTTCCTC
>CAZOIE010000269.1:2249-3084 GCA_964579905.1 uncultured Planctomycetia bacterium | reverse complement strand
GTCTGTGGACTTTGGTGATTATTGATTATCCACTGTGCGTTTCTTATTCTCCCTTGATTCGAATAAGCTTCAGATGCCCTGGCCTTCTCTACGGTTTTAGTATACTGAGGTATAGCTAAGGTTGCCAATATGCCTATGATAATGACAACCATCAGTACCTCAAGTAAGGTAAATCCCCTATTTTGCCTAATAAACCTTTTCATTTCTCCTTGTTTAATAATTTTATATATAAATAGAATAATGTCAACTGTAAATTACTATAAAAGAATATTATAATAGTACCATATAACTCTTAAACTCCACCAATGGATGTGAGTTTAAATATAGGCAAAAACATAGCTACGACCAAAAAGCCTATTATCCCCCCCATAAATACAAGCAGAATAGGCTCAAATACAGATGTAAGCCTTGCTACCAATTCGTTTACTATTTCTGTATAGTACTGAGAAACCTTATCAAGCATTTTAGAGAGCTGCCCTGTTTCTTCCCCTACCCCAACCATCTGCACAACCATAGGGGGGAAAATACCGCTTCTTTCCATAGGCTCAGCTAGGCTCTTACCATCCCTAACGCTGGCCTTTACCTTTTCTAATGCGTTCTCTATTGGCGCATTACCAACAGCCTTTGCTACGATATCAAGTGCAAGTAGTATTGGACAACCGCTTTTTATCAAGGTTCCAAGACCGGTTGAAAATCTCTCAACCGACATATTTAAAATAAGGTTTCCGATAATGGGTACCTTGAGCATTACTGTGTCAAAATGCCATTTACCCTTTTCTGTCTTAGTGTATTGCTTGAGGGCATATGCGGCTACACCGGCACCTATTGCCATAAT
>CAZOIE010000269.1:0-2239 GCA_964579905.1 uncultured Planctomycetia bacterium | reverse complement strand
CACTTAAATGCACAACAAACTGCGTAATGGGTGGAAGTTCAAGGTCGAACCCTTCAAATATTTTAGTAAATACCGGTATAATCTTCATTACAAATATCAATATGGCGCCTCCGGCAACAACAGCAAGTATAACCGGATACATAAGCGCAGAGACGATCTTCCTTTTAAAGGAACCGCTCGCTTCTAGGTAACCTGCAAGCTGGCCTAAAGTAGAAGGCAATTGGCCACTTGTCTCGCCTGCCTCAACGATATTAATCCAGAATTTTGTAAATACCTTAGGGTGTTTGGCGATAGAATCTCTTAACGACTGACCCGCCTCAACATCCGATTTTATCTTTTCAAGAACCAGATAGAGCGGCTTCGAGTCAACCTGCTTTAGGAGAATGTTTAAACTTTTAAGCAGCGTAACTCCGGACTCAAGAAGGGTTGAAAGCTGCCTTGCAAGCATAACAAGGTCTTCCTCCTTCAACCTTGATTTCATTTTCCTCGTGCCGCCACCAGGACCGCCACCTTGAGAAGAAGTCGCAGCTTTGGATGATGATTTCTGACTAATAGAGGTGACTGTATAACCCTTTTTCTGAAGCGACTCCACCAACTCGTCTTGAGAGGCTGCCTGCATTGTGCTTCGACCTGTAGTGCCTGCGCTATCTATAAATGAGTATTCAAATACTGCCATATCTATTCATCCTCATCCAATCCAAATGTAACACTTAAAACCTCTTCAAGAGAACTCAAGCCATTCTTAACCTTAACCAAGCCGCTATCCTTAAGGGCTCTCATACCTGAATTTACAGCCGCCTGCCTAACCATAAGGGTGGTAGCACCTTGTCCTACCAGCTCCCTAATCTCATCTGTGATTCTCATAACCTCATAAATAGCTACTCTGCCTCTATAGCCTGTACCGTGACACCTGTCGCAGCCCTTTGCCTTGAATAACTTGGTACCTGGGTCAAGTCCGGGAAGCTTCTTGTCAAATACATATTCCTCTTTACAGGTACAAAGCTTTCTGACAAGTCTCTGAGCAACTACCAAAATTAAAGATGATGTTAAAAGAAATGGCTCAACACCGATATTTACCAGCCTTGTAACGGCACTCGGCGCATCGTTTGTATGCAATGTACTTAAAACCAAGTGACCGGTCAAAGCTGCCCTTACGCATATGGTTGACGTATCCAAATCTCTTACCTCACCAACCATGATAATATCAGGATCCTGCCTCATGAACGCACGCAAGCCCGCGGAGAACGTCAAGCCTATTAATGGTTTAACCTGAACCTGGTTTACCCCGTCCAGCTTAAACTCTACAGGATCTTCAATTGTGGTGATATTCTTTTTAGGTGTTTTGATCTCATTAAGAGCGCCGTAAAGGGTGGTTGTTTTTCCACTTCCGGTTGGACCGGTTATAAATACAAGACCATAGGGACTGGTAATAGCCTCCCTGAATAATTTTATCTCATCGGCCTCAAAACCCAAATCTTCAAGCTTTAAAGATACACTCTCTCTATCAAGAATTCTCATAACAACCTTTTCCCCGTAGATCGTAGGGATAGTAGAAACTCTGAAGTCGATCTGCCTTCCAGAAAGCTTAACACTAAAACCACCATCTTGCGGAAGACGTTTCTCCGCAATATCCAGCTTTGACATAATTTTTATTCTGGATACCATAGCAGGAAGTAACGCTGAGCTCGGCGGGGTAACTTCATACAGGATACCATCAATCCTGTAACGCAGAATAGATTTCTTCATAAATGGCTCTATGTGTATATCGCTTGCATGCCCTTCAACCGCCTGTTTTATGATCATATCGACAAGTTTAACTACGGGAGCTTGACCTGCCTGGGCCATTATCTGATCAAGGTCCTGACCTGAATCATCATCCGTCTCTGCTAACTCAACATCTCCCTCAACTGCCTCGGTTGCCTCCTGCAACACCTCCTGAAACTCATCATGCTCCCCATGGTAAAGCTTATCTACGGCCTGAGTCCAATCAACCTTTGAGCATACCGCTACCTTAATATCAAACTTTGTCATTTTCTTAAGGTTATCGATAGCTATAATATCGGTGGGATCAACAAATGCAACCACGAGCGCAGTTTTTTCTCTTTCAACCGGCACAACCTGCAGCTGTCTTGACAAGTCCTCAGAGATAAGCTCTTCTAGGCCCTGATCCTTCTTAGGGATAAGCATGCCATTATCGATTGAAAAGAACGGTACGTTAAGCTGCTTTGCAAGCGCCATG
>CAZOIE010000268.1:0-3090 GCA_964579905.1 uncultured Planctomycetia bacterium | reverse complement strand
CATAGCTGATAACTGCTCGTCCTTCAGTAAATCAATAAGATCATCCTTGTTTGAAATTGAATACCCATGCCGAATAAGCATGTCTTTATATTTATCAAATTCAAGAAGCGCTCTCATCAAGAGAACCACACATTTATATCGTGTTTCTTTATATTCCTGACGAGCTTTTGTGTCCTCATTCCTTCTCTGCCAAAGCAGTGTAAAATAACTCGAAATTAAACCGCCAAGCCCGAGAAGCCCTGCTATTTTTAATAAACTATCCATGAGTCTCTCTATCCAAATATTTGGTTAATGATTTGTTTTTGAATATCCCTTATCACCGCTATCTGAGAAATAACATTCTTCCTATTCGTGTTGATTCCTTCAACAATATCAATGCATTCTTTTTGCTCCTTTTTGCTTCTTAAAGGAATTTTAATCTTGCGATAAAGGTCATAATCCAAATTTCGAATACCCGTAGTTTGTTTTTGCAATCTATCTGTTCCATTCATTTCATAAAAGAACAACAGAAAATTCAACAGGTACTTTGGCAAAATTCCGTCCTTATCTTCTATCCTAATGGCACTTGTAAAATTACTAAAGGTGTAATCTCCTGTTGTCTTATCAAAAAAACATACACGCCCAACCGGCTGGTCAGGGCCACCACCTGATCTTTCGACAATGATGTCCCCTGGCAATAGTTTTTTATCAGTAAATTGAGACTTTTTAACCTTATGCTTCTGCGCTGTATCATACGATATTTCTCCGTAAGGCTGTATTTCCGTACTGCGGATAATAGATACATACATGACATCATTTTTCTCATCAGTTTTCCACATTCCATTAATTTCTTTTATTGGAAGCTCAAAGATGCTTAAGACTTTAATCTCTTTACTTATGTATATATTCTTCAGAATCGTACTTCTTATTAGAAGTATTTGAGAGAACAACTCCTCATAAGTGATTACTGTTTTGTCTATACTCCACAACAAATTCGCGAGGCGTTTTTGTTCGGGTAGGGATGGAAGTTTGAATTTCAATTTAGCCAAATCTTTAAACTTTGTCCTAGGCGATAATGACCCAGCTGATGTTTTAATCGCATGATCGAAAAACTTGTCACTCTGAACAATGAAGGGCAACAGCTCAGGCAGACAACTATCCGCGTTTGCCGCAAACACCAGAATATCTCCTGAACAAATACCATCAAACTCGGCTAATGCCGCCTTTCTTTGATACGCACGCCGTTTCCCGAATAAAACCTGCCCTTTTTGAAACACTCGAGTGAATGTTGTGCCATCTGCCACATTGCCCCATGATTTGATGTGTATATTGCCGGGTTCAATATGTTCAAGCCCAACATACTTTTCGTAGCCTTCAGATAAAGGATCTTTAACAGCCACCGTTAAGTTGCGTGCCAAATCACCAAAATCATATGTTTTCCAGTTAGCTGTACTGATCATCATTTAATCTCCACCGATAAGCCTTCGATCATTTTCGATAAACCTTTCTTTAATACGTTAGACTGTTTTTGCCAGTCTTTTAGCAAATCAGACAAGGAGGCCAATTCCCTGTTCGAATCACCGTTATTCTGATCGTGAGCATATAAAGAAATCACCATATTGGCGTTGTTGGATAGAACATCCTTTGCCGACATAACCTTGGCAAATCCCTCGATATCTTTATATCCGATAAACGCCTTATGAATCTTGGCGATATGTTTATCTGTTAAATAGCTGAACGCGCTTTCCCGCTTGACATCATTGACCGCGTTAATAAATAGCATCTTTCCTTGCCGTTCTTTTTTCTTACCCTTATTGCAAACTAAAATACAAGCCTCCATTGGAGAGTTATAGAACAAATTCGGCCCTAAACCGATCACAACCTCAACTACATCTGACTCAATCATCTTTTTACGCATATCGGCCTCGGCGTCACGAAATAAGATGCCATGAGGCCAGAGAATCGCGCACCGTCCGTTTTTATTATCTAAACTCTTGATGATGTGCTGTTGAAAAGCGTAATCCGCAGTGCCCTGCGGTGGTGTACCATAAATATTCCTCCCATAAGGGTCTTTTTCAAATTCAGCCCTATTCCATTGCTTTATAGAATACGGTGGATTGGCGAGGATAATGTTGAATTTCTTTAGCTTATCCTTTTCGAGAAATGCCGGATGTTTTAATGTGTCCCCGCGCGCAATTTTAAAATCCTCAATCCCATGCAAAAACATATTCATTCGCGCGATAGCCGATGTCATAAGATTAAGTTCCTGTCCGTATAATTTTAATGAACGGTACTCTTTTCCATCTACTTTTAGCTTGTTTACGCATGATAAAAGCATGCCCCCTGATCCGCAGGTAGGATCATATATTGATTCTCCCGGCTTTGGATCCACAAGAAGCGTCATAAGCTGAACAACTGTGCGATTTGTGTAGAATTCGGCCGCAGTATGGCCAGAATCATCAGCAAATTTCTTTATAAGAAACTCATATCCCTGCCCTAACTCATCATTAGGCACATTTTTGATTGATAAGACACGTGATGAGAAGTGTTCCAAAAGGTTGATTAAGGTTTCATCGCTTAAGCGATCTTTATTTGTCCACTGAGCGTCACCAAAGATACCGAAAAGCGTATCCGGATTCGCTTTTTCAATCTGACGCATAGCTTTCTGAATAACTACACCTACATTCTTTGTGTTTTCACGCACATGCTTCCAATGCGCGCCTTTAGGAATTTGAAAGCGATGGTTTTCAGCAAAAGCAGCGTATTTCAAATCACCGCCTGATTCTTTAAGGGCGTTCTCATATTCTTCATCATAGACATCACAAATACGCTTAAAAAATAGAAGCGGGAATATGTACTGCTTATAATCCCCGGCGTCAATAAGCCCACGCAAGAGCGTTGCCGCACCCCATAAGTATTTTTCTAATTGCTGCTGTGTTATCATTTTAGTAACTCGAACTCCTTGAGTTTAACGCTCATCTTGCCTTCTGTCTTCACGGCTTCATTAAACGCCTCTTTGAGACTTTTTAGGGCTTCCCCAACGGAAGGCAAATTATCTTCTATTTTCTTTTCCACATAGAGTGGGATGTTTAAATTAAAGTCGTTTGATTC
>CAZOIE010000267.1:0-3115 GCA_964579905.1 uncultured Planctomycetia bacterium | reverse complement strand
TGTCGACCTGAGCATCTTTGACAATAATAGCCTTTATTGAAGAGGTATCTTCATATTTCTCATAGCCGGTAAACTTAGTCTTTAAGTCCAAACTTTTAATAAGAGTGGTAAGGGTCGGGGCAAATATGCCCTGATCTATCTTGGAAGACTTTCTAGAAGATTCTTTTTGTTTTTTTAGCAACTCCTTAAAACCCTCCTTATCCAACTCAACCTTGCTCTTTTTGCAAAGGGTCTCTATCTGTTCAATAGGAAGACCATATGTATCATAGAGCTTAAACATAACCTCTTTTGAAAGCTTCTTAGATTTACTTTTCTTTAATGAAGCAATTTCTTCCTCTAAGATATAACCAGCATTCTTCAGAGTCTCTTTAAACCTCTTCTCCTCAGACAGGACAATATCCGCTATATTCTCTCTTCTTTTTTCAACCTCAGGGTATGCTTTTTTCATTTGTTTTGCAACAATAGGTACCATTCTGTGTAGAAATGGCTCTTCAATACCAATACCTAGGCCGAGATTTACAGAACGCCTAATAAGCATTCTAACTACATACCCCCTTGATTCATTAGAAGGTAAAACCCCATCGTGTATTGAAAACACTATAGCTCTAATATGATCTGAAATAGCTTTAATAGTATAATCATTTTTTGAAGTTGCTAGTTCTTCTACAAAACCACAGATATCCTTAAAGCTATCAATATCATAGTTAGTCTCAACACCCTGCATTACCCTAGCAAGCCTTTCAAGCCCCATCCCGGTATCGATATTCTTGTTCGGCAAAGGTTCTAATACACCGCCATCTTTTCTATTAAACTGTGTAAATACAAGATTCCATACCTCGACGAACCTGCCACAATCACAACTAGGAGAACAGTGCTTCTTTCCACATCCAGTAGCCGAGTAGGCACCCTGCCGGGTAGACTCTCCCCTATCAAAGAATATCTCAGAGCATGGACCACATGGGCCGTTTGGCCCATCCTTTTGTGCATTGGCAGGCCAGAAGTTATCCTTTTGACCAAGCTTTACAATTTTATTTTCAGGTATCTTAATTATATCCTTCCATATATCATAGGACTCATCATCCTCTTCGTAAACGGAGCTCCAAAGCTTATCCTCACCTATCTTTAATACCTGCGTCAAAAACTCCCATGCCCAAACTATAGCTTCCTTCTTAAAGTAATCCCCGAAGGAAAAGTTCCCAAGCATCTCAAAGAACGTATGATGAGAAGCTGTCTTACCTACATTATCAAGATCACCTGTTCTAAGGCACCTTTGACAGCTTGCTGCACGCTTTAGACTCTTATCTTTCCCTAGGAAATTATCCTTAAATTGGTTCATACCTGCACTTGTAAATAAAACCGTTGGGTCATCCTCAGGCACAAGCAAACTACTTGGAACGATTGCATGTTCCTTTGACTTAAAAAAATCCAAAAATTTATCTCTTAGCGTATTAGTATCCATCTTTTATCTTCTCTTTCAATGCTTTTGATATGATATCATCTGAAAATCCACGCCTCTTAAGATACCCATACAACCTTCTTGAGGCTTTCAAAGGTTCTATATTCCTCAAACTTTTAAGTCTTTTATCTATCAGATTCTTAACCACCCCATATTCATCAAAGCTGTCTTTAAAATCTAAAAGGGCCTCATCTATTATATCTTTTTCAACCCCTTTAAATGCAAGATGTTTTTTAAGTAATTCAATTGATATAGGGCTTCTACGTAACTTTGATCCTGCAAAGCTCTTAGCAAACTTTAAATCATCGATTATGCCTACATCTTCTAGCTCAGAAACAGACTGACTTATAATGCCAGATGAAAAACCTTTTTCCTTGAGCCTGCTAGCTATCTCTTTTTTACTCCTTGGGCAATAACTCAATAACCTTAGCGCTTGAGCCTTGGCAGCCTCGATTTTATCCTCTTGAACCATTATTTCTTTTTGCTGGGTTTAGCTTCGATGTTTAAATAAAGATTTATCTCTTTCTTATCTCTTAGCACATTTACAGACACACGACTTCCTACCTCACTCATTGCAACCATTTTACTAAGATCTACGACACTCTCAACAGCCTTACCGTTGTAAAGCCTCAATATATCATCCTGCTTAAAACCCGCTTCATCGGCAGGCCCATTATCTATAACATCAACCACGATAATCTCTTTTTCCCGCTTCCTGAACTCCTCACGCACTCTCATTCCTATCCATCCATACTTGTGATGTCGTCGACTTTTAAGCCTATCTATAGTCTCAGAGTTTACACTGAGAGCATAATATAATCCTTTAGCATCCTCTGTATACAGATTGATACCTACAAGCTCTGAGTTACTATTTAGAAGCGCTCCTCCATTGTTAAAGGGGTTTATCATTGCATCGGTCTTGATCAAATTCAAATAATTTTTATCCGGAATTCTTTGGTTTAAACCACTTATAATTCCACTTGTTGCAAGTGCACCAAACTCAGAATCTCCAAAAGGATTACCTATGGCTATAACAACCTCACCTATATTTACCCCATTTGCAATATTTACAACACTATCAAACCTTGAATCCACCTTCAAGAGCGCAAGGTTTAACCTTTCATCTTTATGCAGCAAGTCTGCTTCCTTCTTGGTACCAGCAGAGAGCATAACAAAAATCTTATCAGCGCCATCCAGAAGATTCAGTGTTGTTAACACAACACCATCTTCATCTACTACAACACCTGAAAAACAATCTCCCTCTATAAACCCTGCTAAATCTGGGTACTGCTCATTGAAGAAGGCTCTTATACTCACATCCTTTACCTTGCTAGACCCAAAACTCTTTCTCTTATGAATAGCCTGTATACCAACGATAGAGTCACTTGCCTTGCTAAATGAACTATGGGGATTATACTCCTGGGCATAACTACACTCCTGAGCATAGAGAATGGTGGAGAAAAGTATAAAATATAGGAGCAAGAAACTAGATATCTTCTTAGACATAGTTATGGTTGTCGGAAGAAAAAAGAATATTTGGCCTTACGCCTTACTCTTTGCGGCCTCAACTATCTTCTTCTCTATCTCATTAAGAAGCTTTGGGTTTTCCTTAAGAAAAAGCCTGGCGTTCTCCTTGCCTTGTCCGAGCCTTTGGTCACC
>CAZOIE010000266.1:0-3120 GCA_964579905.1 uncultured Planctomycetia bacterium | reverse complement strand
AAACTTTTGTTATCCGCCTCGTCATTCATCAGTCTCTCATTGGCCGGAATTTTTATTTTGGCTGACCTTGGACGAATAGACAGGTTTTATTACTTAGTTATCTATCCTCAGCTGCACTCACCTCTATTTTGGGATTTTATCGCACTGCATGCTCTTTTGGGAATAAGTATGATACTTTGTTTTGTAATACTCAGAGAGATTTTTATTGAAAGAGGGTTGCCTGACAAATGTTCAAATATTGAGAAGTTTCTTTACGGCGTTGTTACCGTTGGAAGAGAGATTAACATATTTAAACTCCTGACAATAAAAATAGTAAACATTTCCCTCTTTTTATTAATCGTTTTATCGTATTTTGTAACCACCGAATTGTTCATGAGCTTAAAAGCCCATCCTGCATGGAATACCCCGCTTTTAATCCCTATCTTTTTTACTTCATCGGCTCTTTGCGGATTATCGGTAGCAGTGATTTTAAGGAGTTTTTATGGAGATGTTAGAGATTCCAGGGACAGGAAATTATTCTCTTCCTTGATAAACAAGCTTATTCTATTTTTTATAATAGCAGACCTAGCTCTATTACTTATAAAATATATTACTTATAGTAGTAATTCCTTAATAGCGCAATCGTATTCGACTTCTCCTTTATATTTTTTCTTTCTTTTAATAATCGGTAATATTTTTCCTATACTGGTTATTCTACTAGCTAAACATAAAGAGGTGCTTTTATATGGGCTACTTCCGACTTTGATACTTATCGGAGTGTTTTTGAAAAGGGCCGATCTTATTATAGGATCATATTTTAGAAGATGGCTGCCTTTTCCAGACAAGGCGTTCTATGTTCCTACTGTTTGGGAAATATTGGTTGTAATGGGGGTATATAGCGGTGGGATTTTTGCCCTCGTGATGTTTTTTTATGTTCTTAATTATCTCAAAAATAAAGAGGAATCTGCTATTTAATAATGCGTTATTTATTTTAACGCTTAATATATATCAAACAATTTTTTAAAACCAATACAAATGGAGGTTAGCGAAATGAAGGTTTTAAAGTTTATTACGGCTTCTATAATATGCATAAGCTTGGTAATTATATCATCGCCGGATCTATTTGCCGATGAAACAAGTGAGGCCATATTGAAGCTTCTCATTAAGAAAGGTATTATTACTCAAAGAGAGGTTGATGAGATTAAATCCGAGGTTGCTAGATCAAAGCCAGCAGCACCTAGAGATTTGGAGGAGAGGGTCAGCAAACTTGAAAAAAGTACCAGCTGGGTTAGAAAGACCAAGTTAAAAGGGGATGTTAGGGTAAGGAATGAATATATTCATAACGATGTAGGTCAGGATAACAATCGCCAGCGATTAAGAGTTAGATTGGGGGCAAAGTCTCAGCTTAATGATGCCGTAAAAGTGGCTGTAGGTATTGCCACAGGTAGCAGTGATTCCCCAACCTCTACAAACCAGACATTAGAGAGAGAATTCCAAAGCAAACCCATATGGCTTGATTATGGATATGCAAGCTATGACCCATATGACTGGTTGCATCTTATAGGTGGTAAGTTCAAGAGCCCCTTCTTTCACACAGATATGCTTTTTGATGGCGATATAAGATTTGATGGTGTTGCCGGAAAGGTAAAGAGGGACATTAATCCAGATAGTGATATGCCGACCACAGCATACGCTACCTTGGGATATTTTCCGCTTGATGATGCCAATACAACGGCCGGTGATGACATATATCTTGTAGCCGGACAGATAGGCACCAAGACTGAATTTGCTGATGGCGATGTAAAACTAAAGACCGGCTTGGCTTATTACAACTTTGAGCATTTAAGGGGTGTTCCTGCTTCTTCATTAGCGGAAGAAAGGGGTACCAATACATACAACAGAGGATATACAAACACAGCTAATTCCACACTTGCAACCAGCTTTAACGTTTTAAGCCCCACCTTAAAACTCACGTTCGCTAATTTCTTTGGAACGGATGCCTACTGGGGAATTATAGGTGAATATGCCAATAATTTAGCCACCACAGATATAGATGAGGCATGGAGAGCAGGTTTATGGGTTGGAGACAAGAAGGTAAAGAAGGAAAATCAGTGGAAGCTACTTGGTCAGTACAGCGAGGTTGAAGCCGATTCATTCTTTGATGCTTTTCCTGATGGAGATTTTAATGGCGCAGGCACCAACGCAAAGGGTTGGGAGCTTATTTTTAATTATGCTTTAGCCGACAATGTAATTTTAGGACTTGATTATTATAAAACTGAGGAAATTACAGGAGCGGATTCTGATCAGCAGATAATTCAGACTGATTTGATATTTAAGTTCTAGGCAATAAAGACTTACTGTTAACATTAATCATAATTGTGCAGGAAGGAGCTTGCCTCCTACTTTTATGTAGGAGTGGGAGGCAATGCTCTCTGCTCAGAAAGAGGTTTACATGATCAAGCGCATATTTCTGTTTTTTGTAATTAGCTGTTTTACGGGAGCAGCATGTCTCTTAGCTTCCCCTTCAGGCCTTAATAATATTCCCACCGAAGACATTGTGCCAATGAACAAATTGGTTTTTCAGGGCTATTTTGATACGGGCAAGGGCAATAGACCGGATTATTTTATCGGAGCCAAACTCAGTCCGTTAGAAAATCTGGAGATAGGTATTGATGGACGCATTTTTCCAGAGCCGGGTTTAGAAGAAAGTGTCACCTTTCAAGGTAAATACCGCTTTAATCTGACGGACAAGGTGGCCTTTGCAGTCGGAATTTCGAATTTAGGCGACCGTGCACGCACCGGTTGGGAAAATTACTATGGTGTTGTGGGGTATGACTTTGGATATCTGCGCGCGCATTTAGGCGGCAGCCTTCAGCTTCTTCGGCGGTGCCGACGGCCCAACCTCCATATACCTGACGCAGCATTTGGCCCCTCAGCTCCTTGGCGCAAATGCCTTAGCCGCATATTCCTACATGGCGATGGTTCCCCTTATCCAGCCCCCCATCATGAGATTGATGACCAATGTAAAGGAAAGAAAAATCCGCATGCGTCAATTACGACCTGTCTCAAGACAGGAGAAAATACTTTTTCCATTGGTAACCGCGGGCATCATTGCACTCTTGGTGCCTTCCGTCATTCCTT
>CAZOIE010000265.1:0-3150 GCA_964579905.1 uncultured Planctomycetia bacterium | reverse complement strand
AATGTCTTTGAGCATAAATTGGAGGAATTGTGGCATTCGGATTTAGCCAATAAACTAAGAAAAAACTTTCTTAATCATCGTTCTAAACTTCCTAGCTGCAGGTATTGTAACATTCCTTTTATACCTCTGTTTTTTGTTGCGGGTGGAACAATGGTAAATCCATCTTTTGCACATAAGATTTTAACAGTTGCTGAGAGAATGCGAATGTTAAATCTTAGAAGATTGTTAAAACAATGAAAATTTGTCTTGTTAACCCAGCTCAAAAAGAAGAACGTTTGGGGGTCTTTGGTAGGTTTGCTCCGGCTATTCCACCAACAGGTCTTGCCTATATCGCATCCACTCTAGTTAAAGGTGGTTTTGAGGTAGTTTTAATAGACCAATATGCAAGGAGATGGGATAATAGACGGCTTCTTAAGGAGTTAAGGATTATTCAACCAGACATAGTAGGTTTTTCTTGTTTAACTTTTATTATGGATTCTGTAGAGGAATCTTGCAGGAATATACGCTTACTATTACCCCACATTAAAATTGTATTAGGAAATCTTCACCCTACGGTTTTCCATAGAGAGTTAGTTCAAGAAGGGATCGCAGATTTTGTGGTGCGCGGAGAAGGCGAAGAAACTATGCATCATCTTTGTAAGGCATTGCGTGATGATGAGGATTTACGCTCTGTTAATGGCATAACTTTCAGAGATAATGATAAAGTATATGTGAATTCCGAACGTTCGCTTTTATCCAACCTAGATAATTTACCATACCCCAATTGGGATTTTACCAGGGGTATTAAATATAATGCTTTTTCAGTTAAGGCATTTGAGTGTAATAGTTTTCCTGTTCCAATACTTGCAGCAAGGGGATGTGCTTTCAATTGTGAGTTTTGCTCTCAGAACGTAATATATCAGGGCCTAAGGAAGCGTAATATGCAGCATGTGGTTGATGAAATTGAGTACCATAATAAAACTTCTAAATATACAGTCTTTGGTTTTGTGGATGCTAATTTCCCACCTGATACTACGTACGGACATAGATTTTGTGATGAGGTTATAAGACGTAATCTAAGCAAAAAAATAACATGGTTCTCAGAAACCAGAGTTGACCTTGTAGATAAACCTTTACTCAAGAAGATGCATGATGCCGGATTAAGGCTTATTCAATTTGGAGTAGAAAGCGGTAATAACAATGTGCTTACAATGATGAATAAATCTTTTGTAAAAGAAAGAGCAGTCGATGCATTTAAATGGGCAAAAGAGGTAGGTTTAATAACAGTCGGTCTATTTGTAATAGGTATGCCCCAAGAAACCAGAGAGCAAATAGAAGACACTTTAAGATTTGCCCGCTATCTTAAACCAGACTTGGTAAAATTCAGCATAGCGACACCATATCCTGGTTCTGCGATATGGAGAAGATACGAAAGGTACTTAGCAGAGGAACCGGTTTGGAAATATAGCGGTTGGTTTGATATGGGCGCTAAGCACAGAGGAATTCTACTTGAAGGACATCGCCTCCCATCCAAAGAGCTCCTATATTTACAGAAGAAGGGAATGTTGTTGTTCTATGCCCAGCCCAGAGTTCTTAAGAGGCTAATTCTTAGAGGCATTGTACGTCCATCCGTGTTCTTTAAAGGTCTTTTAACATTAATACAAATATTTTTCTCCAGCACAGATAGCTTTATTAAAAAACATGTCAAAAATGAAAAAGGTATACCTGCATCAGCCAATTGATGGGTGCATTGAGAGTTTCGTAGACTTTAGACGAGTGCGTTCTTCTATAGAGGATAGTGGTTTAAAAATTACAAATAGATTAAAAGAAGCGGATATGGTTGTAGTAAACTCATGTGTTGTGGGAGAAGTTCCATACAAAAATTGCCTGAACGATATTGCTAAGTTGAAAAATAGAATGAAAAAAGATGCCAGGCTTGTAGTGACAGGTTGCCTTCCTGATTATGACCCAAAGGTTTTATCAGATGACAAAATATCGTTTTCTTTTAGTCCGCGAAAGATCGATGCATTTTTGAAACACTTTGAATTTAATGCAGTGGATGAATATAGTGGCACAATCAATTCGGAATATCTCGGGGTGTACAATATTTTTAATTGGGTCTCTAGGATAATTTTATTTGCCAATCGGTTACAAGTACCTTTACCGGAATATCTATTTCGTAGATTTGCATTGATAGAAGACAAAAATACCGCTTATTTGCGTATAGGCAGGGGGTGTATGGAGACCTGCTCTTATTGCGCCACCAAATTTGCTACAGGTCAATTATTTAGTAGTCCAATCGACAAGATACTCTGCAATTTTGATAATCTTTTAAGGGACGGATATAGAACTTTTGCATTATGCGCAGAAGATACAGGTGCCTATGGACAAGATATAGGCGAAGATTTTCCAACATTACTTAGTGAAATATTGAAGAGAAAAGATAATTTCATAATTAATATACGTCAGCATTCACCAAACTGGATAGTAGAGAATTTAGATTCTTATTTAAAGGTGTTGTCAGATAAAAGGGTAAAATCTATAATGTTGCCTTTTCAGTCCGGCTCTGATAAGATACTTAACCTTATGGGTAGAAGGTATAGCTCTAAGGAGTTATCAGACATGATAAATATTGTACATAACGCAGCACCACATCTTATGTTACGTACGCATGCAATCGTAGGATTTCCGAGAGAGACAGAGGAGGATTTTGAAAAGACGGTTAGGTTTATTGATGGGCTTCCATGGGATATGGTATTGGTGTTTCCATATACAAATAGACCGAGAACCAAGGCTTCTAGGATAGAACCGCAACTCTCCAAAGATGTTATAGTTAAAAGGAGCTTAAGGCTTGCTTTTAAGGTATTATGGAAGATATACTTGAATAGCGGAAGACCATACCCATTGGTTTTCAAAAATCCCATGGGTTTAAGTAACAATTAGAATTTTTAAAATCTAAGGATTAAAAATCATGATAAAGTTTTCTATTCCGACAAATTGGCGGTCCGATCTTTTACCCAATCTAAGAAAAGACTTTGCATATGAAATGTATGCCCAGCTTGCCAAGGACTATGTGGGCGGAGGAAGGGCTTCTTGTACAATTCCGCATCCTTCAAAGAAAAAGGCAGCATTCCACATAAAAGATGTGCATAAGCATGGTTTGCAGTTTAA
>CAZOIE010000264.1:1553-3191 GCA_964579905.1 uncultured Planctomycetia bacterium | reverse complement strand
CAAAAAAATTGTGAACTTTAGAAATCGCTTGTAAGAAGTGCGCGGTGTTTAAGGCAGTTTAGTAAGGCTAAAGAGCCTCCTTCCTGCTCACGATAAAATATAGCCTTTTAAAATTGAATATAAAAAGTACCAAGACATAATACCCAATAACATAGCCAACTGGTATTATTGATAATTTGAAATATGCCCCCGGCACCGAAACCAACACGGCGCTAATTTTAAACAGAATCAAGACAAATAGATTACAGCTAGCCGAGAATATAGGGCTTAATGCAGGCGCAAGTATACTTACAGCCACCAATGTAAAGCCTGAGGCTATAATGACTCCCATGTAGGGTACTATAATCATGTTGGAAAATATGGCTATGGGTGTAACAATACCAAAGTTATGAGCAACAAGCGGTAGCAGGCCAAGCCAAGCGGCGCTTGATACTGAAAAGCTCAATATCAAAAATCGCATCCATTTTATCTCACTTAACTTCAGAGGAAACAAAGCCTTAATTTTGGGACTTAGCCAAACTATGGATATTACGCTTATAAAAGATAGTTGAAAGCTAACTTCAAAAAGCTGCCAAGGGTTAATTAACAGTATCAAAAATCCCCCAATAGCCAAGGAATTATAAACGCTAACTCTTCTATTTATTATATACCCAAATAATAAAACAACGGCCATGATGGTTGCGCGCATAACAGGTATTCTAGCACCGGTCAGCATGCAATAGAAGGCTAGGAGTAAGATGGTTATAATATATCTTGAACGCCTGGGTACTCTTAAAATTTTTAAAATCAGTAAATTAATAAAGCACGCTATGGCCAGGTGTAGGCCTGATATAGCTATTATATGAACAGAACCTGTCTTAACAAGTATATCCCTAACGTTACCTGATAAATCTTGTCTATAGCCCAGAATAATGGCATTTAGCATGCTGGATGAAAAGGGTGGTAGGCTATCAGTAATTATTCCTTTTATATATCCTCTAACTTTAAACGCTAAAGATTTAATAGGATTCCCATTATTTTCATCGATTTTCTGAACCATTGAATCTTTTTTAATGCTAAATATCGAATAGATATTCTTATGCTTCAAATAATCCTTATAATTAAATTCATCGCTAAAGGAAAAAGGCTTATAAAGCTTGCCTTCCACTTGCAATCTATCCCCATAGGATAATTCATAATCTTTAAATAGCTTAACCAGCACCCTGCCGTTTATATGGCTCCATTTTCCCTCCAGGCTTTTTATTTTCTCTGACCTAAGAATAAATGAAATACTTTTGGTTTTTTCGATCGGTATGGTATCAACTACACCTACAAGGTGAGCTCTGGTAGATTTATGCGGGGTAATATGGGAGATATGAGAGTCATTCAGCCGTTGTGAATTTTCTATCAGGGCACTCCCCATAAATAGAAAAAGGCATAAGATGAAAATATCGGATTTTAGTCTTGCTTTTATGAATAAAAAACCTAAGATTAGAAATAAAATAGCTAAAAGGAAAAAGGCTAGAAATGAAATTTTGAGATTTACGCCAACAATTATTCCTAAGCAAAAACAAATGCAAGGTGCTACTAGAGGGTATTTCATTTACTCTAGACTAATATAGTCTTTTATACTATTAAACTTCGCCTGCCCTATACCCT
>CAZOIE010000264.1:0-1533 GCA_964579905.1 uncultured Planctomycetia bacterium | reverse complement strand
ATCATCTACGCTCTCAAAGGCTCCAAATCTATCTCTATAATCTTCAATGCGGCGTGCAATTACAGGCCCGATCCCCGGAAGTTGGCATAATTCTTCAAAATTACTCTTGTTTATACTTACCTTATTAATTGATGTGTTTGAGGTTATTTTGTTTAGAACGCTATTATCAATTTTTATACCGAGGATTTTCTGTGAGGTATTTTTCTTGCCGTATATAATACCCATCCCCAATAGGATAGAGGCTGATAGAAACAGTATTACATACTTTTCACTCTTTGACAGGTTGAGCATGGTGCTAGAAGGGCATATCGGTCATCTTCTGCTTATACTTTGCGGCAGCAGTCTTTTGTTTTTGAAGTTGTGAAATGAAGCTAAATATTCTATTTCTATAAAAATTATCTACATCCAAAAACTGCGCTCCAAGCTCTACCTTCCCAGTTTTCTGATTTGGACGAAACTTATCTATAAATGGCTTCTGCCTAACCACCTTGCATTTAACCTTTATCGGTGTAAATTTTTTCTCAAGAGGCAATTCTGCATTAAATATGTCGCCTAGATTAAGCGCCCTATCGGTCGCTATCTTCATGCCACCTGAACTCATATCCAGTATGCTCGCTTTAAACATAGTGTTGTCCTCGGTATAGCACATAATGTCCTGTAATACTATGCAGCGCCTATGCCTTCTCTTTTCTTTCATATTAGAAAATTACCATTTAACAACAAGTTACTTTTTTTTTGGAGCTTTTCTACCTGAAGTCGCTAAACTTCCATTAACAAACTCCTCTAAATTCTTCTCATCGGTTTCTGTAATCTGCAGAAATTTTATCCCGGTATCAAACCTCCTTATTCCATCCCTCTTAAGCTTCTCATTCTCCCTGCTCCATACAACCTGCCCCTTGGCCGATACCTTCTTTTTAGAAAGCCCTGGGATCTCAAATTCAAGTGAAAGGATTATATCCTTTTGGAGTTTTTCTTTTAATAAAATCTGTATTCCAGTTTTACTTATATCCGTACTTGGGCAATTCTTAAGGGCTCCTTGTTGATTGGGTACATTGTATACAATATCCAGCTTACGGTCTATACGAGGAGATTGCCTTCTCTCTTCCTCAAACCATAGATTTTCTAACACCCCTTTATCCTGAGAAAGCCGTTTTTGAATATGTTCTTCAAAAACAATCATAATTAGGATAATAGTAGCAACAAGCAGTAATATTATTTGTATCAGAAACATACACCCCTCAAACTAATCTGAAAGTAAAACATCAAGCTCGCTCTTAGATGCCTCCCACTGTTTCATAGCATTCTCTTTTAAGAGCTCTGCCTGTATTCTACTGTCTATCGCTTCGTTCATTTCCATCTTTAGGTTATTAAGTTTTGCTATAGTATTACTTGTTTTGCCAGATGGCGCACTGTATTTAACGCTCGGCATAGTCTCTCTCTTAATTTCTTTGTTTCCCATTTCCTTTATTAATAGTTCCCTTTCCCTAGACGATAATTCCTTTTTATAT
The DNA here is from genome assembly GCA_964579905.1 of uncultured Planctomycetia bacterium. Taxonomy (GTDB): domain Bacteria; phylum Omnitrophota; class Gorgyraeia; order VGKN01; family VGKN01; genus CAZOIE01. The sequence goes on along the minus strand of CAZOIE010000264.1, from coordinate 25 downwards.
CTCTTTTTATTTAGCCGAGAGATTT
>CAZOIE010000263.1:0-3203 GCA_964579905.1 uncultured Planctomycetia bacterium | reverse complement strand
AGTAATTTATGGAAGGTTAGCTCAAAGTTATTTTGTCTTGATAGATGGGAACCCCTGTTGGCTAAACCCACGTAGATTTTCATGTATTCTTATAGAAGAATGGTTTCAGCTATACGTTGCGAATAAAGGTGATCTTTTCGAGAAGAAGGACATGGAAATTTTTTATACGTCGGCTTCCTTGGGAAGATTTATTGATCAGAGGGTCAAAGGACCTAATAAATTTAGGTGTGCGAGTGCTGTCTATGAAAACAACCGTCCCCATGAGACATTGTTTTCTTTTGCCGTGATTCATAACCAAGAATTGTTGTTATTTTATTTATTACCTGCAGATGATGCATTAATTTCCCAGAAAATATCAGCTGTAGAGGAAGCCATAAAACTGATCAGAAGAAAACCACATACGCTTGGCCTTCATTTAAAGCGACAAAATGTTCAGTTCCGGAGCAGTGATGCTGAACGAGATCTTGACGTGAGGGTTGTTGCAATACATCCAAACATTTGTATACAAGGGGTAGTAAATACAATAGACATCCCTAAGACATTTACCGGGACTCTTATGGGTTTGACAGATTTCTTGGGGATTTTTGACGAAACGCAATCTATTGATGAATTTATTGATTTCCTTGAGCATCTTAAGAAAGATGATTCGCCAATTGCGCCCATGGCAAGTTTAATGGATAGGTATGCGGCATATAGAGATTCTAATAAGATTATAGTCGAAGGTGCTAATCATGTTGACTGGATAGCATTGGACCCGCATTGGGGAAGCTCATTCAAATTTAAAAAATTAAGTGAATTTTGGGGGTTATTTCCTGACAAGAACTATTTCGATCACCCTAGGAGTTGGCGCTTAATAAAAGAATCACCAACCCGCCTAAGGCTGGCCGCAAGAGGATATCTCGGCTGTGCGCTCTTTACAAAAGTTGAACATGCCAATTTCTTTTTTACAGCTCCTTTTGGGGACATGACATATGAAGAAGCTAAGTTTACAGATATGTTGCTTATGTGTCTCGAGGATTATTTTTCAAGTCTCGGGCGAAAAATAATGTCTCTGGGAATATTTCAACGTTACAGCGAATTCAATATTAATATTTTCCCCGATACGCTGGTTACTAGAGAACACGATACGTTTAAACATTTGAATTCATTCCTAAACGAATTGGATGTTTACAGCGGTGAAGCGGGTTTTATTAAGCATAACGTTGTTGGGGTTAGGATGGTATACAGCTTTGAAAAGACTCTGAAGCAGTTCTCAGACTGCACTAGTAATACCTATGAAACAGAATTATTTTTTTATGTGGCGAAATTATTCGATGCGCTAAATCCAGACACTGAAGCCGATAAAACTTTTATGGAGATAAAGACTGAATTTGGCTCTAAAAAGCCACGATACAAAGTTCACCAGCTTAGCATGGGCGTTTGTTTTAATCATCTGTCTGGACTATCCTTGTCACCAGAAATATATGACTTCAAAAGAGCTAGAAAAGAAATTGCCTGCCTCGCTAAGAAATTAGAGGTTAAACCCGGTGTTTATGAATTGAACGAAGCCAAGGTTCTCATTAATAAGGTGAGAGGTGCGGCTGTTAAAATAATTGACGCCATGATTTGTCAATTTGATTACCATAGCCTTCTTGTTCTGTTAATGAAAAACTTAGAGCGGTTGATGCACCATGTAAAAGCAGATTTAGAATTGATAGAAAAATCAGTTGAAATTGACGTCGATTATAACCGTAGCAAGAAGTATGCGAAAATTCATTCAGATTATCTCTCTGCTCACAGAAACTACAGGTATTTAATAGAAAAAGCGGTTCAGCATAGCAAGTCTGGCGCAAAGAAACCGTTAGTTGCAGACATTAAATATCTGTTGGCCTTTGCTGATGAAATCCATGTTTTCTATGAAGCGAGTGATTTATTGCACTATAGCATTCTTCCTGTGATGTTGGAGGTATCAGATAGTTATATATTCCGCATTAAAGATAAAGGCGAAATTAAAGGAAAAACGTCTTCCTATGGAGAAGTTCTTGCTTCATATCAAATATATGGCGATCCGAGCGTAGAAAAAACTCTGTGGGAGAAGAGTGAACTCGAAGCGTATTTATATAAACTGGATGCCGCTTTTAAGGGTGAATTTGGTTTTACTTTCCGCAATATGCAAGATTTTTGTGATATTCTTGCTACGTGGCCTAATTTTAATAAAACAGCAGAGACCAGCGATTTGTATTCAGCCGATGAAACAACGATTATCGATATTTGCAAGCAACATTTAAAGGATATTACGCCTGCTGAAATCTCTGGCTTAATTCAGTCATTGATATTGGATCAAAATCATATGTTGTCAATATTGGGAGATAAGAATGAGTCTCAAGATCTGCCTGTCTGGGAAATAAACAAAAGGCCAAATAGATATATTGTCAAATCCCTAATAAAAACTGGGAATGATATTTTTTGGGGGCCGTATTCCGTCGATAAGACTCAAAAGAATTGGTTTAGTCGTATTATGAATGGCGATATGCCATTTGATTTGCAGAGGCCAAAAGTTGTTGCTGTAATCGAGAAAAGAAAACAGGATATAGAGCGTAAGATAGTGGATCATGTTTTTAATTTTATGAAAAAGTTTACGTCATGTGTTGAAACGGAAGTATATTTGCATAATCGCGACAAGAGTTTGGGGCATCCTGATGATTTGGGCGATTACGACGTAGTTGCTCTTTTGCCACAGCATAACATTCTATTAAATATTGAGTGTAAAGATTTAACTGGTGGGTATTGTCCTAAAGATAGCAAAAGACTTAGAGAGAGGCTGTTCGGAGAGAAAAAAGGCGACGGTTATATCGGCAGGGTTGAATATCGTGAAAAGTATCTGAAGGATAATGTTGCTAAAGTATTCAAGACTTTAAATTGGATAGGTTCCAATGGACAGCCAAAAGTTGTTTCATGGTTTGTCTCCAGAAACCATTATTATTGGTATGAGTTTCCGCCGTATCAAACAGACGTTCAGTTTGTTAAAGTTTCAATGCTCAAAAATAACCTCGAAGAATTAATCGGCAAGAAGCAATGACTAATCAAGGTATTGAGGCAATGATTCAGAGGCAACGGACAAAAGACGCTTTGATTTCCGACTTTAACGCTTCCGTTGATCAGCGAGTTAGCAGATATATAGAGATAGGACATCAGTGGATTATTGGGAATCATCATTTCGCCGT
>CAZOIE010000262.1:0-3216 GCA_964579905.1 uncultured Planctomycetia bacterium | reverse complement strand
GATGAGAAACTGCCAGATGAATTAAAGTCCAAGCTAAAAGAAAGGAAGAATGTCAGCCTTGATGAGGTACAGGGAATTCTAAAGACAGGCGGAGATACTCTTGAAGAGAGGCTCTTAGAGGGAGATGAAACACTCCTATTTCTGGTTAAGACAGGCCTTGATGAGTACTTTGTTATTACGGTTGAAGATTCATATCAGGATTCCTTCCAGTTAATGGCAACCACAGGAGATGGCTTCTACTCTGATACAACAGAGGAGCTTGCATTTGCCAGGAAGAAGATTGAGGATGAATTGTATGAGGAGGCAGAGAAAGAAAGAATAACTGTCCTTGAAAGAGAAGGTCGAAAAGGCCCTCTTCCTATAAAGTGGTTCTTTACAGGTTATAGTACGGTTTCTGCACCATCTAGGAATCCGGGCGTATGGAGTCTTGCCTTTGGTGTTGCAGACAGAGTAATGGGTGATTTTGAGGGAGATGTATTGATGCCTGCACCTGGTCCATATGATTTGTGGGTGACAAGGGATCTGGCCGATAAGTTCTCCAGGAAATCAAGGCTTACTGGTATTGACTGGAACGCTACAATTACAGCAATTAACAAGATGGTACAAAGAAGGGCAGTTAACGAAGAGGCTCCCCTTGCACTTGAGCGAATAGCGCCGCATGCAGGTACTATAACAATAGATGAGGCATGGATTGATGAAGGAAAACAGGCCCTAGCCAATACAGGCTTGGTAGGTGATGTGAGAATCGAAGGGCATAATCTGATTGTAACTGAGGATGTTGCAGAGAGAGTCGATATCTTACCGGCACAGGATTTTTCATTGTGGATAGAAAAGGCACAGGGAAGAAAGTATGGAATTTGCCTTGCAGGTAATTGGCATAACAACGCCTTATTCCAGGATGGAATGACATTTGAGAGAATGGTAGCACTCCATAAGAAACTTTTTGAGCTTCTTCTTCCTGGGGGTGTTTATGCCTTTACCACAAATGCCCTTTTCTGGAACGATACAAGAGAGAACCATCTCTGGAATTTGACTCAGATATTGGATGAGGCAGGGCTTGAGGTCTTAGCAGCACTACCCCAGCATGCAGAGACACTGGACGGGAATATCATAGGGGAGAACCTTGCGGTTTTGGTGTGCAAGAAGGGTGCTGCAGATCAGTTCCCAGATGCTGATAAGTCAATAGAGGTTATAGAGGATATTCTAAGCAGGTATGAAAAAGAAGGATTAGAAGTTATTAAGAGATCTAGTAGCTATGAAGAATTTAGAAAGTCTATATCCGAGGGCGGTGAGGTTAACCTAATGATACTAAAAATCGGTAAAGATAGGTACTGGTATGTAAATATGGCCGGTGACTATGTAGAAGCATTTGCAAAGCTGCTACCATTTGAAGGAGGCTATGGTTTCCATCCAAGAGCTATAGAGGCCCTAGCAAGAGAGATTACTATACCGCAGACCAAGAAGGAACCATATGATATCCAGGCCGTTTGTGATAACCACACTAAAAAGGCCGAGGAGCTTAAGAGTGTATTTGACTCACTTGTTAAGAGAAAGCAGATAGTAGACGCAGAGGGGTTCCTTGAGATTTTTAAGGAAATAACACTACTTCCAAAGATTGACGATGTAACTCTGCCATGGGTTATATCCGATAAGGGTAAGATAAGAACAAGATTAGAACATATAGAGCTTATGGCACAGGCATGCGACAGGTTACTCGCAAGTGATGCTGAGTATTTCACCTCAAATACAGAGGTTAGTGCTAGTAAGGGATCGTTTGAAAGACTATTTAAGGTATTAAGTGATCTTCCAGAACAAGAAAGAAAAATGCTCCTAATAGCATCAAGTCTTCATGATTATGGATATCTAGCTAAGGGAAACCATTATGAAAACGGAGAGGTTTTGGTAAGGGATCTACTTACAAAGCTTGGATACGATGAGTTTGGTATTGAGGTCATAGGAGCCCTCATTAGGCATCATGGTGATTTTTGGAGAATAGTAGTCAAGCACGATATGCAGTGGGATGAGCTTTATGATTCCATTAACAAACTGGCAGATGATTTAGAGAGAAAAGGTTTATTAAAATACGATAAAGAAGATTTTAAGAAATATTTCCAGAATATGTTGGCCGGAATAACTATAGCGGATGTATATTCATCGGGTGACAGGACAGATTTTCTAACTGATGGGTTAATAGATACGGTGTTATAAAAAATGCGTAATAAACATTCTTACAGATTGGGTTTCTTGATAAGGCTAATAGCGATATTGGTCCTTGAGTGCTTTATTGTCTCATCGCTTGCACCCGGTGATTTAATCAGAAACCTTGTTGGCCCTTATGATGTAGCTCTTGCTGATGTAAGGGTAAATTCCGATTATTTAAGCCCGCCACTGGCTATAGGTAGACAGGGTAGACAAAGAGGTGTTGTAAGTGAGGCTGAAAAGCTAAAAAGCTCTAAGCTTGTGTTACAAATAGCAGCTGAGTTTGGCTTAGATGTAAAAGATGTTAGGCTGGAAGTTGCAGGTGGAAATGTTGAGGATGAGTCTATTCCTGTTATCATAACACCCGATGGAGAGTTTGCAATAAAGCGATTAAAGGTTGAGGGGATTGAGGACGCACGATTTGTAATGGATTATGTAAGGTATCTTCAAGGTGAAGGAATACCTATTCCTACTATATACAAAGCAGAAACAACCGGTGAGGCAGCAGATGATTACTTTAGTGTATTTGACTTAGAGCAAAAAGAAGAGAGGTATTATTCAGTTGAGCGCTGGGTAAAAGGTAAGGCAATATCACGAAAGGATGCTAAGTCTGCTACCTTAAAGGCTGTTGGCAGTATGCTGGGAAAAATTCATTCTCTATCAAAAGGGTATGTTAGCCAATATGAGCGACACCAAGAGCACTATTCTTTTGAAGCTGCAATAGCCGCAATCAATGATCCCAAGTGGCGTAAGAAGCTTGAGAGTACAGATTTTACACAAGAAGAGCTTGCCCTAGCAGATATTACACTTTCCGAGGTAAGTAATTACTGGACAGATGAAAGACTCACTCAGCTTGAGAAATATTTCCATGTAATGCCAAGTGATATGAACTTTGGAAATATTGTCTTTGATGAAACAGGCGAAGAGATTATAGCGATATTTGACTGGGACAATGTCCGTATAGGATACAGGTTTGAGGATTTCTTTGCAACGCTTATTCAGACAGGTCGTAGAGGT
>CAZOIE010000261.1:0-3221 GCA_964579905.1 uncultured Planctomycetia bacterium | reverse complement strand
ATGAGATTAAGCGGTTGGCTAAGGGCTACGGTAGAGGACGTGGAAACAGCCTTTAAAAAGGTTCCCAAACTTAAGCATATGAATATTTCCATATCCACATCTGACCAGATGATAGTCCATAAGTTCAAGGGAAAGTTGGATCATAAAAACGTTATAAAGGAAATGACCAATGCTTTATCGCGTGCAAAGAAGTTGGGCGCTGAGACGGTAGGTGTAAATGCTGAAGATGCCTCAAGAACGGATTTAGATTATTTGATAAAGTTTGCAAAGGCTGCTAAGGATAATGGTGCAGACAGAATTAGATATTGCGATACGCTAGGTTGTGATAACCCATTTAGTATATATGACAGGGTTAAGCAGTTAATTACAAAGGTAAATATTCCTATGGAGGTTCATTGCCACAATGATTTAGGTTTAGTGGTTGCAAACTCAATAGCTGGTGCTAAGGCAGCTATTGATGCAGGTAACGATGCATATATAAATACAACGGTAAATGGTCTAGGCGAAAGGGCAGGGAATGCAGATTTGGTCTCTGTGGTGTTAGCGTTAAAATATGCAAGTGGTTTAAAGGGCAAGTACTTTTTGGATGAGCGTATTGACCTTTCGAAGTCCTGGCGCATAGCTAAATTTGCATCATATGCATTTAGTGTTCCGATTCCGATAAATCAACCGGGCGTCGGAGCAAATGCCTTTGCCCATGAGTCTGGTATACATGCAGATGGCGCGCTTAAGGATAGGCGTAACTATGAACTATATGATTACGAAGAGTTAGGACGCGGAGAGCCGGATATAGTTGAGACCGGCAGGAAGATAACAGCAGGTGAGTATAGCGGGATAAAAGGTTTTAGAAATGTGTATGAGAAATTAGAGGTTAAATTTAAGAATGATAGGGAAGCTACCAAGATTCTCGAACTTGTTAGGTATGCCAATGTTCATACGCAGAAGCCCTTAACAAACGCAGAGCTTAGATTTATAGCGAAACATCCTAATATAGCAAAAAAGATTTTTTCAATGTCGCCATAAATAGCAAGCCATAGACAAGCCATAATAGGCTTTTGGAATTGTTATATATGCTGTATAATAAGAAATCAAAAGGAGATTGATTATGAGAAAACCATTTTGTCTATTTCTTATGATGCTAGGTATTTCTATGTTATTTTATAACGTAGGAACATCTTTTGCTGATGCTGTCTTGGTGAACGATGTGTCTTTTGAAGAAGTTGGAAATGATGGCATTAAGCTTGTTTTGACTTTAAACAGGCCTGATAAGGTATTTTGCTATGATCTGAAAGATCCGCCCCAGATTATAATTGATCTTCTGGGTGATGCCTATAGCAAAGCGGACGATGGTATTGATATAGATAACAAGGGGATTTTAGACATTATTGCCTCAAAGGATATCACAAAGAATAACCTTGCTTCAAATAAAGAGTATTACCCGGTAGATTTTTTCACCGTCAATTTGAAAAAAGCGACCGGATACAGACTGACAACCGGAGACACAAAAGCGGTTATTGAAATAGGTATATTAAGTGAAGGTGAAGAAGGGTCTGTCAAAAAGTCTGCAATAGTTGAAACTAAAAAAGAACCTGCTATAAAGAAAGCAAAGCCTAGAGTTGTAAAATCATCCCAAACGGTGATTGCAAAAGGGGCAGAAGTAAAAGAGCCAGTTACGCCCAAAAAGAAATCTACTCCTAAAGTTGTGTCGAAAAAGGCTACTCATACAGTAAGCCAGACGGATTCTGTAAGTAATTTTAAACCTAAGTTAAAGGCTTCGGTTGCCAAAAGAAACAGAGAGGCGGTTAAAGAAAGAAACAAGGGTTATGTTGCCCAGACTCAAAACAATTACAGAAAAGCCGAGAAGCATTATTTGAAGGCTGTAAGATTAAATCCGCAATATGCAACACCACATAATGATCTGGGTATTATATATGAGGAGCAAGGTTTCTTGAATAAGGCGGAGGCTAAATATAAAGAGGCGGTAGCAATTGATTCAAATTATTCTCCAGGATATTCTAATTTAGCGCTTCTTTACGAAAAGCAAGCTAGGGTTTCTGAGGCTTTGAATTTTTGGCGTAAGCGTGCTAACCTTGGGAGTCAAGATGATCCATGGGTAAAGAGAGCAAAGGACAAACTTGAAAGCTACCAATAGAAACTTTATTAATGTTAAACCTCTTTTTTTACTTTCTCTACTTACACTCCTTATTTCTTTCTCCTGCCAGTTAAGTTATGCACTAAGTGAGATTGATAGCATAAAGTCTATCTCCTTAAAGCAATACAGAAAGGATGCAGAGCTTATTCTAAAAACCTCAAAAACTGTTCAATTTTTTTCATCCAGCAGAAATGCACCTCCCCGAATAACGATCGAATTTAAACATCCCCTAGTTTATGCTCAAAAAAAAGAGATTGTTCTAAAAAAAGGCTCGCCGATAAAGCAGATAAAGCTTCTGACAAAACCATCCATTGTAAAGAAGAGAACTTTGGTCAATGCTCTGGTTCTTGAATTAAAAGAACCTTTGGAATACGAAATTTCAAAGAAAGATGGCACTATACAGCTTAAATTATCGAAAGATCGAATCAATGCCGATAAAGACAAAAAGTATACAGCTACGGGTCAAAATTTTGGACCTAGAGAAAAAAAGAAGGCTGTAAAGAAAAAAGCGAAAAAAACCAAGAAAAAAATATCAACAAAGAAAAAGCAGAAGGGCAAAAACGATCCAGCACGCATCATAGAAGCAGATTTTATAAAATTCATAAAGAAGGCAAGAAAGAGGTGGAAGAAGGAAGATGCTGTTGTAAAGAAACTTCTTGCAAAAATGAAACGGAAAGAGCGTCTTCAGAAGAAACGTCTCAAGCAGCAAAATTATAACTAGAAAATATATAGCTAAAGACAGAAAGTATATAGCTGAATAAAAGGGGAAATTTAAATGGCTAACATGGTAGTAATAGGTGCTCAATGGGGAGATGAAGGAAAAGGTAAATTAATAGATATACTTGCCAAGGATGCAGATTATATTGTTAGGTATCAAGGTGGTAACAATGCCGGTCATACGGTCGTAGTCAAAGACACTCAGACAATTCTTCACCTTATTCCCTCTGGAATACTTCACAAGGGCAAGGTATGCGTTATCGGAAATGGAGTTGTCTTAGATCCAGAGGCGTTATTAAATGAGATCAAACTTTTGCGTACAAAAGGCGTTAAGGTCGATAATAATCTTTTC
>CAZOIE010000260.1:0-3278 GCA_964579905.1 uncultured Planctomycetia bacterium | reverse complement strand
AACAAATGAGAGAGCAGGTTTTAGCAGAAAGAGAAACTGCTTTAGCTGATAGGCAGCAAGAAGTAGAAACAGCTATTAGTGATGCTTCAAGTACCATGCGCAAACAAGCAGTAATGATGAATGCAAACAGGGCTGCTGCCTGGGCTGTGGCACAGTCTGGACAGACTAAGACAGTATTTGGCTATCCTACCACGCCCGCAAGCAGCGTAGTTGAGTATTTGGCCCAGCTTGCAGATATGGGACTGCCCATGTTTGTTTCGCTTTCGCCTGCTGAGGATGATGTGGGGGCAAGGTTGCTCGGAGCCGCTGAAGCCGGCGATGTACCGGCTACAGGGACTACCTCTGTTGCATTGACCTATATGTTCAACCAGCATCTGGCCGATCTTGTCGGAAAAGAGCTTCCTATAGTTGTTAATTTACCTATAAGAGCAATAAACATAGGTGCTTTAAGCATATTTCCTGATGAGTCTGATATGGCATTTGTAAGGGATTGGGGAGTGTTCCTTAGGGCTCGCAATGCCCAGGAGGTATATAACCTTAACCTTATAGCTTTGCGAATTGCGAAAGAGCTAAAGACACCTGTGTTTGTAGTCTATACAGGTTTTAGAAATAGTCATACCAACCAGTCGGTTGAGATAATTGATGATTATGATTCTATGGAAGCTTATTATGGAAGACCTGATAGATTTGATACGCAAGGTACGGTGTTAGATCAGGATGATCCTAAATTGGCCGGTCCTGTTGTTGGTCCTGAGTTTGGCCAGGAGTTAGTAGTACCAACCTTTGAACGTCTTCAGAATACAGCGGATGATGTTATAGCGGAAGCATTTGCAGATTTTGAGGAGTTGTTCGGCATCAGATCTAACCCGTTTATAGAATACCGAACTGAGGATGCAGACGAGATTATGGTTGTTCAGGGTGACATCGAAGAGTCAATTGAGGTTTTAGTTGATGAACTAAGAGCCCAGGGAAGAAAAGTGGGTGTTATCCACATAACAGTTGTAAGACCGTTCCCATTTGAAGATTTCCGTGAGGTTATAGAGAGAGTAAACCCGCGCGCTATCACTATTTTGGATAACTCTAAATCTCATTTCTTGTTTGATGATGTTATAGGTGCACTCAAGGGTTTAACTATTCCGGTATGGGGCCCTGTTGTCTACGGTCTTATGGGAAGGGATTTTTATAAAAAGGATGCAAAAGAGCTTTTTGATACCCTTAGCGCACTTAGTGTCTTAGAGGGTTTAGCAGGAAAGACTGGCCCAATTACACTAACTGAGGAGTTGCTATATGAACTAACAAAAGATGATAAGATAGCCTTAAGCAGCATTCAGCTGTATAGTGAATTAAGCAGTAGATTTGAAGGACTTTCTAATCCTGAAACTATTTTTAGTGCTGAAGAATTAGAATTATGGAGAAGTAAACCACCGGCAGAGATTGATGTGAAAGCATTTAATCGATGGAGTGAGGCTATTTATGCGCTAGAAGAAAAGTTAAATCTTCAACGTTGGCTTATTGAAAAAGTTAAAGAGGGTAATTATAAAGACATTAGTCTTTATGATAAGCCAGCGAAAATGTTAGATGCTATCTTAGAAAGATTTACTCCAGAAGAACTTGAAGCATATAGGCTTGTAGCGTCAATAGCCAGAGAGAGAGTAGGTGCCAAGAATCTCTCCGCATTATTAGAGGTGATTAACCAGGCAGGTAATGATACGCGCCATCCACAAGGTCATCTAAAGAGAGATGCAATATTTGCTAAATTGATAAATGGAAGGTTTTTGGATATTTTTAGCGGTGGGACTGGGCGAACATACTTCTATGGAGCAAGAAGAGACTACGATCAGTATAAGTTTCTACATGAGTTTATTATTGAGCTTGCTATTCGAATATCACGGAGATTGCTTGAAACGGGACTGGGCACTCCAGAACAGAAGCTTATGGCAGCAGAGTACATATTTAACTTAACTGAGGTTTCCGGTGATTTAATGCTCGTTATAGGTGAATTAGATGAATTAAAAGCCATGAGAGATGAGCCGGAGGTTTTAGAGCGTGCGGGAGAGCTTATTTCGTTAGCCGAAGAAAGATATCAATCTCTAACTAGCTATAAGACAAGGCCAGTTACGAGAGGTAGCGGCACATTAAAAAGAGCGTTAGAACAGTTAGTGGATAGTGATTATGGTTTTGGTATAAGTACTTTTACCGTGAAAGAGTTTTATGAAATGGCATTGGCGCAATTAAAGGCAAAATCTATAGCTAGAGAAGATGAGGTAATAGAAACAGTATCTGAGACTACTATACGGACTGAGCTTAACGGACTGGTGAATGCCGGTTTATTAAAAGTTGATAAATCCGGCAAGGTACATGTCTACCGGTTTGACGAAAGGGTGCTTGGTGCTTATCATTCATCAGATGAGGCCTTCAGTGAGATAGCAGATAGCGTAGATATGGCCAAGCTAGAGGATAATGAGGCTGCATGGATAAAGAGAAGGTATCTTGACGGTAAGTTAGCTGCTGCGCTAGGCGATGAACTTCTTAGGTATGATTATTTGCCTAATCTTAAGAGGATCGGAGAGGGAGAAAGCAGAACTATTATTATTCAGGCTGAGTCTATAGGTGAACATCTTGGGTTTGTTGCTTCTCTTGAGCTTATGTTAGAATATGCAGATGGAAAGGTGCAGGTAATAATAGATGCAAGTGCCGTAGAGAATATTAAAGGTTTCTTAGAGGCAACCGGTTTAAGCATGGAAGGTGAGGGTCATAGAATAGTAATAGAGGTTAATGACACGAAAGCCTTACTAGAAACGGCTCGCTCTAATTCAGATCATAAAGACAAAAACATTGTTACTGTGGGAGATCAAGGTTATTTTAGAAGGAGAAATTGGTTTTCACCTGATTATGGTAAAGTTTGCAAGCTGTTAATAGAAGAAGCGACTGAAGGTAAAGCAAATATAGGAATTCTGCCAGCTGCGATTGGTTTAGTATCGGGAAATATGCTTGAAGACCTTGTTACTGTGATGGATAACGAGAATAATCTATTCCTTCTTAGCCCGCAGGATGTTTCACAGGCGTATTCAGAGACATTAAATTCATATAGGGAGATGTTGAGCGCTATGTAATATTTGCCTTGTATATAACAGAATATAATGCTTCCTGTGGGGTAAGGGTGCTTTTTAAGAGAGTGAGTTTATGTACATAAGTTTTACTAGTTGAAATAAAGCTTTCTTGTTCGATAAGTGTTTTTAGCTTATTTTTATTTTTAGGAGATTTTATTCTAGCAATCG
>CAZOIE010000259.1:0-3297 GCA_964579905.1 uncultured Planctomycetia bacterium | reverse complement strand
TATCAAAATTTACAGAGAAATTGCTATTTATATTTCAGTCGCTACCTTCACAGCTATATCCTGTGCCTGAGATATTTTCTCTCTCTGGATTTCCTCGCCCAATGCATTCATAGGCTGTGCATTTATAAAGCAGATATCGGAAATGCCAACAAAGCCAAATACTGTACGAAGATAGGGCTCTTGAAAATCAAAAGGCCTAAACGGGCTCTCTGAGGAATAGTCACCTCCACGGCTTGTTACAACCACCATCTTTCTACCTTTCACAAGCCCTTCTGGACCCTCTTGGGTATATCGGAAAAGATACTTAGGTTGTACAATTATGTCTATGTAGTGCTTTAACGCATATGGAATGTTAAAGTTCCACATAGGCACACTCAAAAGATAGATGTCGGCTGAAAGAAAACGTTCTATATGAACAATGATTTCTTTCCAAGCATCCTGTAGGTCTCCTTGCAAATCAGCACCACCCAAAAGGGCATATTTACCATCTATCCTCTTTACGGTAAGCTTAGGTAGCTCCTCCTTATATAAATCTAGCTCATCCACATCGTAAGAAGGGTATTTATCTTTAAAAGTCTGCATAAACTTTTCTGCCACCTTAAGCGTGCTTGATTGCTCAGCTCTTGGCGTAGCAATGATATGTAATATTTTTTTCATGTCTTACCTCCCATCCTAAAATACAGCTATCTTATATCGCTGTAGAACTTTTTTAGTTTATTCAATGGTATATTCAGCAAAAATCCCATGGTCAATATCCAATTAATAAGGGTTGTCTTCAAAATCCCATTTTTTTCCCAGCGTCGGGGAGATGTATAAACCCTTGCATTTAATACCTTTGAAATACCTGCCCTCTTCATCTTTTTGGAGAACAAAACATCTTCGAACATTGAAACACCATCGAACCCGCCAAGCTCAAAAAATACATCACGCCTAATAAAAACTGCCTGGTCTCCGTAAAATATCTTCGATATTTTTGCGCGCAGATTGCCAGAGGCTTCAATTACACGGTAAATTATCTTACTCGAATCTATCCTCTGTGAAAAACAGCCACCTACATATTTTGATTTAGCTAAACTCTTAACCAGTTCTAACCCGTCCTTATCAAACAGGCAATCGGCATGCAAAAATAATAACATGTCGCCGGAGGATACCTCAGCACCCTTATTCATCTGGATAGCCCTGTTCTTCGAGCATTGCTCCACCTTAACCGGAAACCTCCTCGCAGACTCCAGAGTACCATCCCCACTTCCTCCATCTACAACGATAATTTCAATATCACTGTTATCCAAAAGACTTGGTAGATTCTTCTGGAGGGTTAACTCTTCATTGTAAACAGGGATAATTACCGATACCATATCTTTTTACTTCTCATTTAACAACCAATCGTATTTAAGATATTTAATCTTAATCTTATTACTCCTTATAAATTCAGCTTTATCTTCTGGTAAATACTCGCTAACAAACACTAAAACATCCCCGAAATCTTTCCTGAACCATTTGAATATCGAGGAGAGATGTATGGTGCGTTTGTCCTCATCTAGATACACCTTGCTCTCATCATTAATAAATTTATGCGCTTCTTTATCAAGTTGTTTATTTAATCTGTCGCCATTAAATGGCTTGCTTGGCAATATTGGACAGCCTATTGATGCACAGTTAAGTGCGAAATGTATACGAGGCTCTGTAAATCTTTTTCTTAAAACCTCATGTTCGATTTGATTTAGGGTGAGCTCCTGGCCTGCGACCTTGAACCTTAGCTTATCCCAAACCCCGGGTATGTCGCGGATACTCTTAACAGGATAATGATTTGTTATAGTCTTTAGTGTTAAGGCATTGTATATATTGATATAGAATGTTATCTGCTCATCCTGACCCATGGAATTTAATATTCTTAAATCAAATTTGGCTACCTCACCCAGGTATTTATCAAGGTTCAAACTATTATCCTTAAGTCTAGCATAATCAACCCTACCATCCTCCACAAACTCAGCCAATACCTCTCTATATCTACCATGGTCAAAGGATACTTCATCGGTATCGGCAAATGCCAATTCTTCAAGCGTAAGTAAATTCCATCTCGCGACCTCTAGATTGGAATCGACCTCAAAGGCCATTTTATAATACTCGTAGGCCTCCTCATGCCTGCCTTGCTCTTCTAAGGCGATACCTAAATTGTTCAGGGCATCGGCATAGTTTGGATTTACCTTAATGGCGGCTAAATAATTACCTGTTGCCTCATCAACCATACCGCGGCGCAAATATGCGTTTCCGAGGTTATATAAAAGCTTGTGGTTATTAGGATTGTATTTCAGCGCATCCTGATATATGCTTATATCATCGCGCCAGATAAAATTGCGCTGAAGAGTCAGTGCCCCAAGAATTAAAACAGCTATAGCTATTACAACCTTATTTTTTAAAAAACGAATCTGGCTTATTGCTAAAAAGAACCCGAACGATGCTATATACAACCAATGCTCGGCTATATCGGCACTGAACCTAAAAATACCAAGAAACGGAAACAGCATAATCAAAAACCACAGCAGGCCAAAACTTACCATTCTATTTTTACACCTCCATAATATTATAAATACAATCCCTATCAATAAAATAGTCGATATCAAAATCGGCATAATAAACAAAATGTCATTTCCTGATATTGCATGCTGCATGTGCAGATTAAAGGGTAATATCAAAAGCCTTATATAAAATAACAATATCTTAGGAAAAAACTGTAAGCTCCCTAGAGCCATCTTAGCCGATCCTGCTCCTATGACAAAATTTCTAAAAAGTAAAAAAACTACGGCAAGAATGACAAAGGGTGCGTTCCTCTTAAGACGCAATTTAAAAGATCCGTCTAAAAAACATATATCATATGAGACTAGTGCCAGCGGAAAAATTAAAGCAATTTCTTTTGAGAGCAAACCAACCAAAAATGAGGTCAATGCACCTATTAAGTAAATCTTAGGGATATTAGCTTTATCATACCTAAGATGAAGATAAAAACTAAGAAATAAGAAAAAAGCACACAGCGGGTCAGACCTGCCTGAAATATATGTTACCGCCTCGGTATGAACAGGGTGTACAGCAAATAGGAGCGCACAGACCAAAGAACTAAAGTTGCTGCTACCTATATATGATGCTATATAGAATATCAAGACCACATTTAACAAATGCAACAAAAAATTCGTTAAATGATAACCAAATGGATTTCTTTTCCAGAGCTTATAATCAAATGCAATGCTAAGAAAAGAAATCGGTCGATAAAAATGGGCCGGTGGATTTAGGTGATTTAAAAAA
>CAZOIE010000258.1:0-3300 GCA_964579905.1 uncultured Planctomycetia bacterium | reverse complement strand
ATTGTCTAGTTCGCCATCTATGTACACCTGAGGCGCCCCTCCTGCCTCCCAGCTAACCACAACATGATACCACCTCCCAGTCTCTATGTGCCCTGTATCCATCGATACAGTTTTCAAACCCTCATCTGTATATACGTATCCAGAAATCTTTTTAGAAGCTGCATAGCTTGGGATAACTGCATTAGGGCCACTACCCCTTGCCGAAATTATTGCACCATAATCATTCCATACATCAAGCTTAAACCATCCTGCGTAAGTTATAGCATCCCACCCATTAGCCAATGTAGTATTTCCAATGTTAAAATAATCTCCACCTCCATCCAAATAAACATGCTCTTCAAAAATATCCACTCCGTAATATTTTTTTTGCTCACTGTAGATTTCTGATATTTCTGCTGATGACAACGAACGGTTGTAAACTAGAACCTCATCGATAACCCCATCAGTAAGTCCTTGGGATCCAGAATATAAAGCGCCGATAGTAAAATCTGTATCTATTCCTGTTGGCTGAACACCCGTTTCGCTAATAACCGCTTTGCCGTTTAGATAGCCAATAAAATCATTCCCCTCCCAAGCTAAAACGACATGGTACCATTGTCCTTGTGCTAATGTTGCTGTCGTGGGCTTACTGGCATCATCTCCAAAACCGAAACCAAGAGTATCGTCAGAATATTTGTAAATGTAAATCCTATCACTAGAACTTCCTGTGGTCCTGTGAGCAAGAAAATAATTATATCCTGAATTGGGCGTTCCGGCACCATCATATCTAGCCCACATGGAAAAGGTTCCAGCAAAAGCAGTTAAACCATCTAAAGGCAGAACTGCATAGTCATCCACTCCATCAAAGCTTCTAGCATGTCCGATAATGCCTATTGTATCGTTTGAGCCACTATTGCTCCCATCACTGCTTCCCCACGAATCATTTATATCACTGTCAAGTCTCCAATAAGAGATCAACCCACTAGTATTCACATAGCTTAATGTGTCCACATAATCACTTTGCGCAACACTTTGTTTTATATTCCAATAAGTAGAAGTCGAGTTATAAAAAACCATGGAGGTAAAATTACCTTCGCTTGCATATTTTCCCATTTCTAATTGGTCAATATTTAAACTATATAATTCTGCAACTTCACTGCTATTTAATGTTCTGTTATATACCCTTATTTCATCTAAATTCCCATCATAATCATACGTTGATGAATACCCACTTCCAATAAATTCGTAATCAAAATCTGTATGTGCAGTTAAGGTATCCACTAATTCCCCATTAAAATAAATATAAAGCCCGGTAGCATTGTTTGCCCATGTTATATGATTCCACTGTTGATCTACTTCTATTATAGGAACATCGGTATTTTGATTTAACCCATCACAATACATTATTATGTCATCTACAGTTGGTGCTGAAAATCCCCTCATTCCTAAATAATCTCCATCTCCATCATCACCAAAAATTAACCAGTACCCTGAGGAGGTAAGCTCTGGATATGCCCATGCGGAAATAGTAAACGTCTGGGGCAGTGTCGTTTCTGTTAGTGTTATTGGTGTACCTTTATCAAAGTCCGCCCCTTGTCCAACAATACCATAGCCTAAGTTATATACTTCACTTCCTGAACTCCCATTATTTAATCCCGTTGCATCTGTTGCATCTCCGTCTAATTTCCAATAACTAACTAAATTAGCATCGGGATAAACTAAAGTGTCTTGCTGTTCCCTGGTTCTTTGCGAATAAAACTCTTGAATATCACTGGGAGATAAAGCGGCTTTAAATATTCTAATGTCGTCTAATGACCCATCGAGAGGTCTATATTGAGAATTCCCTCTTTCACTTCCGATCCTCATTGTTGTAGCAGAATCAGCAGTGAAATCTCCACTAGCGGTTTTGTCTAATTTACCATTAACCCATACCTCGAAATCATCATCCTTAATTCCTCTCCTAACAAATGTTACATGATTCCATTCATAAAGTGATAAGTCTATATCTGACGATATCCTACTTGTATCCGAAGGAGCATAAAAAGCAGGACGCGAAAACGTACCCGACTGTACTGCTGTCCAACCATTACCGCTCACAGTTCCAGTTGCTAAATGCCCATCACTTGAACCCGCATTAGGTTTAACCCAATAACTTATCGTGAAGGGTTTAGCCCCAAAGTTCCAATCATCACTATCTGCGAGTTCTATATAACTATTAACACCATCAAATTCAAAACATCCACCCAGCTCTGTTCCTATTCCCTGCACACCACAACTAGAGTTATACGTAGCTCCATTATTAGTTCCATAATGGTTATGAATTGAATTATCCTGAACATATCCTTCTGACTCATTGTCTTTATTAAAATCCATAAAGAGGGTCAGTGTTTCTAGTCTCACACCATCACTTCCGTTAAGCTCTGTTTTATTCATCCAACTAGGGATTAAATCAAAAGAGTCGTTCATTATTAAGTCAGCAATAGCAGCCCCCGTTAATGCTGCTCCAAAAAACAATAAAGCAAAAAGTCCGACAAATCCTATTATTCCGACATCCTTACTTGCCACACTCTTTTCCCCAGAATATTTCATCTCTTTTTCACCCTCCTTAAATAATCGTCAACCGCCATATCAATAAACTGCTTTTTGTTCACAAACTTAAACTTATTTTCTGGCAATGTTATAAACTCAACCACTTCTTCTAGTAGCCTACCATCTATTTTTACAACTGAATCTTTTGTCTTGGTAACCATATATTACAATTAGTTACAAAAAGTTACTATATAAATGTTTCGTAAAATGATAGTTACTTATGGTTATTTATGGTTACTAAAAGTTACCTATACTACATAAAAATAAAGTATTTAATAAAATTCAAATTAAAAATTATCTTCGCATAACTGCGATAATCGCGATTAAAACGATTAAGATTAAAACGATTAATCCAATTGCTACCCAGTATTCCCAATAGTCCTTTGAAAAGTATTTGCCCAATGACCATCTAGCATCTACATCAACACTTATTGGTTGAGAATATGTTTCAGTTCCGATAGTAGATTTAATAGCGAATGAATGTGCCCCCTTTTCTGTTGGAACCAAAGTAACTGTAACTGGCTTTGTTTCTCCCCCATCAAGAGTCACAACAGCCGGCTCTACACTAACATCTTCTGCCCAGGAGCTTACATCACTTAAAGAAACAATAACATTTTGCTTATCTGCTGCATTGTTCTTAACATTAACTTCAAAAGTAAATTCGCTTCCGACCTTAATTTCATCATTAGTAGAGACACTAAGGGTTGGCTGTGGAGCTTTACAATTTAAAAC
>CAZOIE010000257.1:0-3307 GCA_964579905.1 uncultured Planctomycetia bacterium | reverse complement strand
ACCGATATTCTGTACTGCCATTTCAAATACCTCTAATCATGCCTTAGAATGTATAACTGTGTATCTATATTTGCTATTTGTTGATCCAGAGAGTTTATTTCGGTGGTAAGTACTCTCATCTCCTGAGTCTTTGCTCCACACGGTGCTCCCTTTAATGACTTAGCTAAAGCTGCTCTCTTCATATTTCTCTGTAAGGCTAATTGATTCCTCTTGTATTCCAATAAAACCTTTGTATCAAAATAAGCAATCTGACCACCATCATCCTTATAATAATAAGGAAGTTCACCGCTATCAAACATAGCAAATATCTTATCAGGATTGAAGTGATTTGTAGCACCAGGTATAAATAACCTTAACTTTCCATTTTTAATCTGCCATAACGCGCTATCAATTATATCCTTTGCTTTTGCATCTGGATCTTTTTCATCAGAATAATAGACTATTGCTGTAGGACCCTGACCAAAATCCTGGGTAGTAAGATATACGTTAACATCTACACCATCTCTAAAATATGGGTTACTATTTAATATACTTATATAAGGATTATTAGGAACCATATCATAATAAGCTTCTTCAGCAGAAAACCTCTGGAACTTTTCAGCTAATTCTGAACCCCTTAAGTTTGGAGCAACAGCATTGTATTGTGTTATATTGAATTCTGTTCTGTTTAGATCTGTTAAATAATCCATGGCAAGATAGTGACCAGTACTATACGATGTAATGGTTGTATTGCTATTATCTACACCAGAATTTTTTAGCTCATACTCTGCTTGATTCATTAAATTTTTGAATGCCCCTTGCAAGCTTGAATCAAAACTACTACCTGGCCCTCCATAATCACGATGAGTATCATAAGAAACTATAAATACTATGCCATCTTTATTATTCATGGCTTTTTTTACATCTTTATCTGAGAGTTGATTAGTATTCCACGAATCTCCTGCTACTCGACCAGCTGTAGGACTATAACCGCCTACAAAGAAATTAATATTTTTACTACTAGAACCATATTGTTTTACTTTAGCTTCAAGTATTAATTCTACTTCACCTGTCTTAATAAGATTTTTATGTGCATCAATAATATTTTGGCTTAATAAGCTAATATTTCCATTTTTAGCTTCATAATAATAACTGGTTGCGCCATTTGTAGCAACAGCTCGAATTCCATTATCATAAATTTTAATAAGTTTGGGCAGTTCATTTTTTCTACTGAAGACATTTTCTAAAGAAAAAGGTAGGATAGCAATGCAGATTACGCTAATTATAATGATCTTTTGCAGTCTATTTAACATATCACTCTTCAATCGGTAATTCTGGTACTATATTATATAGCCAAGCATTCAACTGGCCAGGAGTAAATTCTCTATCAGATAATTCGTGCTTCAAGGTCGCTTTCTCATCACGTATTACTAATCTTGTGTCTCCATCAATTGCCGTTATTTTATAATGGTAATCGATATCCATTTTTATGACTCGACCTGCTTTATAGTCAAAGAAAGTAGTGGCGGTATCAACAAGCTCTATTTCATTATTCCTCGACTTGCCCTTGATAATCTCTTTAAAAGAAATATGCGAATCTATAATTAGACATTCTTTGCCATTTATTTTAGTAGTTCCCATTACTTTATATTTAGCTATTGTATCTATTGTAGGATCTTTCGGCCCCTTGTTGTATGGCTTGATAGCTAATGATGATTCCCATTGCTCCTTATTCTTTTTTGGAAATACTGGTTGATTTATTTGAAACCAATAGTCTGTAAGGAGATTTTTTATGGCTCCTTTTGTGTCCATAAAGAAAACCTCTCCTCCAAGACGTTTATACCCTTTTTTTCTTTCAACAACACCACCAACTTTCAAATTAACATTCTTCTTAGTAGCATCTTCAACCTTTTCAATTAGATAATAGGTGGTGACTTCGGATCCAGTAGCCTGTTTCAAATATTCATAATCAGACTTAACTGTTACATCATGAACAGTCTTATACACAATAACTTCATCTTTATTGAATTTGTATTCAAGCTTCTTGAGGTCTTTGGGAAAAACTGAAGGTCCTTGGGCTGTACAGCTTACTGAACCCATAAGGAAGAATACGAGAATTGATAATGTAATTACTTTTTTCATTAATAACTCCTTATTTTCATAACTCAAAAATCGGAGGGATTATTATACCATTCTCTCATTTTACTTACAAATTATTTTTTCATCATTTTTTTGCCAAGCTGGATCTACAATGCACAAGAATACTAAATCAGAATCCCCTGTATTTTCTATATATTGTGTAGAATCAGGGGGAATATATATAGCACACTTAGGAAAAACCTCTTTAGATTCTTCATTTATATGCATTACCCCTTTACCTTCTAATAAATAATATACTTCTGTAGTAGATAATTTATGAGGCTTGGTAACTTCCTTAGGTTTCACTATTGCATGTGCCAAGCTATAACGAAACTTGAAATCTCCCTTTTCAGCATGAAGTAGTTCTCTAAGTATCGAACCATCTCCAGCTATAAATTTCTCACAGTCCTTTAAATATTTTATATACATACTTTATAGCCCTAAATCTTCACTTATTTCTTTCATGGCATTGAGGCAAATCGCGATAAACTCTTGTAAGCTAAGGCCAAGTTCTTCGCAGCTTTTTATCTGCTCTCTATTTGCTCCTGCTGCAAAACGCTTTTCCTTGAAACGATTTAATATAAACTGAGTATCTACAGAAGCAAGTTTCTTATCAGGATGCATCAGCGTAGCAGAAACTATAAGCCCTGTCAAGGGATCAACCGCATAGAGTGATTTATCTATTTTTGAAACTCTTTCCTTATGGCCTGGATGAGATTCAATGGCATATATAACTACTTCATTTACTCCTTTTTCTCTTAAAAGATTCCCGGCAACAAGACCATGTTGACTAAAATTGTCTATAGTATCCTCATAATCAAGATCATGTAAAATACCCGCCTGGGCCCAGAGTTCTTCATCTTCACTAAAATACTTTGCAAGTGCCTTCATACATATCTCAACGGCAAGCATATGCTTAATAAGATTCTTCTTATTGGTCTTTGACTCTATTAATACTAAAGCTTCTTTTCTTTCCATATTTCATTACCTAATATTTAAGGAATTTATTATAACAGAAAAATTATAAATCAATAAGATATAAAAAAACAAGCCTGCTATAAAAATGCAGGCTTGTTAAAAACTATCTCAAAATATATTTACTTTCTTCCTCCTCCTCTTCCAACACCTCCGCTACGAGAACTATTCCCTTTTGAACCACTCCTACCGCCACTACTGCCTTGTGATTTAC
>CAZOIE010000256.1:0-3311 GCA_964579905.1 uncultured Planctomycetia bacterium | reverse complement strand
CACTTTGAACCAAAATTGCGTCGGCTTTACCAATTACATCAGATCGTTCAAAGTTCTCATATATAATTTCAACATTTGAAAGCTCTTGAAACAGGTTAATACCTTCCCAGCTAGGATATTTTGGATGTCTCTTAAAAATAACATAATAATCATCTCAGATCTTGCATACTCCGAGATTACTTTCGATGGATATAGAGCTAAGAGCCTACTTGAATTTGAGGGTGCCAGGGAGTGCTGCATCGAATTCCATTCGCTAAGTAAGACCTATAACATGACAGGTTGGAGATGTGGGTGGGCATGTGGTAATAGCCAGCTCGTTGGCTTATTAGCAAAGGTGAAGACCAATATTGATTCTGGAATTTTCCAGGCAATTCAGGTTGCCGGCACTAGCGCCTTAAACAGCGATCATTCTCACATAAGTAACATAAGAGAGCTTTATCAGGGAAGAAGGGATACCCTGATCAAAGGATTAAAATCTCTGGGCCTAAATCCTAAAAAACCTCTTGCTACATTCTACATATGGACAAAGGTACCAAGGGGACATAATTCCTCTAGTTTTGCCAAACTACTCCTTGAAAAGGCTAATGTAGTAGGAACACCCGGGGTTGGTTTTGGTCAGCATGGAGAGGGCTTTATCCGTATGGCCCTAACTGTATCAAAAGAAAGATTAACTGAGGCTGTTAGCAGAATCAAATCTGTAATATAGTTGTAAGTTCTTATATGAAAATTAAGAAATCTGAGGTTTTCCTCGGTATTGGCTCAAATCTAGGCAATAGGTACAATAATATAGCCAAGGCTATATCCCTACTGAATGCGATCCCCAGTATTACAGTAAAAAAAACCTCATCATTACATAATACGAAGCCTGTTGGTGGGCCTCCCACGGGACAAAGAGACTTTCTTAACGGCGCTATAATGCTTAAAACTTCACTCTCAGCGATAGAACTTCTTAAAGAGCTTAAGCAGATTGAAAAGAAGCTCTCAAGAAAGAAAACCATAAAGAACGGTCCAAGAACCATAGATCTTGACATACTATTTTATGGAGATAAGGTAATCAATGATAGGAACCTAAAGGTACCGCACCCTCGTATGTTCGAGCGTGAATTTGTCTTACAACCCCTAAAGGAAATCATATGATCATCATCAGGGACATCTCCAGAATGAGTAAGTGGTCAAAATCTTGCAAGAAAAAAGCAAAGTCCATAGGTTTTGTTCCGACGATGGGGTATCTACATGAAGGACACCTTTCACTCATTAGGCGTGCAAGGAAGGACACTGATAAGGTAGTCGTAAGCATTTTCGTAAATCCAATTCAGTTTGGACCGAGAGAGGACTTCAAAAAATACCCCAGGAACTTAAATAGAGATTGTGATCTGGCAAAATCCTGTGGTACAGATGTAATATTTTACCCTAATACAAAAAAGATGTACCCACCTGGTGGAAGCTTCCTAACCAGCGTTGATGTATCTAAATTAACAGAACCACTGTGTGGAAGATCTAGACCCGGGCATTTTAGAGGTGTGACCACAGTGGTTAGTAAGCTATTTAACATAGTGGGACCTGATATTGCCTACTTTGGGCAGAAGGATTTTCAACAGGCGATGGTAATACAAAAGATGGTAGAAGATTTAAACTTCCCAACAAAGATAAGAATATTGCCCATTGTTAGGGAATCTGACGGCTTAGCTATTAGCTCGAGGAACGTCTACCTATCCCAAAAACAAAGGAAGGACGCCCTCGTATTGTCGTCGGCGCTTAAGACGGGGAAAAAAATAATTTCCTCTGGAGAAAAAAATGCAAATGTGATAAAATCTCATATCAAAAAGTTAATAAAAAAACGGCCCTCGATAAGGATCGACTACATAGAGGTAGTGGATGCAGATACCCTAAAGAGGGTAAATAAAATTTCAAAAAAGACGTTAATTGCAATTGCTACTTGTGTCGGAAAAACAAGACTTATTGACAATATCGTCGTAAAGGTATAAGGTATTTGACATGTTTAGAATAATTTGTAAGTCGAAGATACACAATGCTACAGTTACGGATGCAAACCTGAAATACATCGGATCTATAACTATAGACAGTGCCTTTCTTGAGAAGGCCAACATCATAGAAGGAGAAAAGGTCCAGGTCGTTAACCTTAACAATGGCTCCCGCGTGGAGACATATGTTATGGCCGGTAAGAAAAATTCCGGGACAATATGCATGAATGGCGCTGCTGCAAGATGGGCGCAGGTAGGGGATAAGGTTATAATTATTTCATACTGCCTAATGAATGATGATGAATTAAAGAAGTTTAAACCCAAAAAGGTATTCTTAAATAACGCTAACAAGATAACCACATTAAAAAAATGAACCACCAGGGTATAGATAACGAGAAAAAATACATATCCGATTTAAAGGAAAAAATCGCACGCTTAAAAGTAGAGAGAAATGCCTCTATAATCGTCCACAACTATCAGCGTGATGAGATCCAGGATATTGCGGATATAAGCGGTGACTCGCTGGCGCTTTCAAAGGCAGCGGTCAAGACCGATGCCAAGGTAATAGTCTTTTGTGGGGTATACTTCATGGCTGAGAGCGCGTCGATATTAAATCCTGATAAGAAGGTACTTCTACCGGTAATTGAGGCGGGGTGTCCTATGGCAGATATGATTACACCGGAAAAACTACACGCTAAGCGCCTTGAGTACCCTGATGCGGCGGTTGTCTGTTACGTAAACTCCTCAGCCAAAGTAAAGGCTGAAAGCGATGTCTGCTGCACCTCCAGTAATGCCATAGATGTAGTAAGATCTCTAAAGAACAAAAGGATAATATTCGTTCCGGATAAGAATCTTGCCCGGTACGTACAGTCCCAACTGCCTGAGAAGGAAATAATCCACTGGAGTGGGTTCTGCCCAACGCATATTAGGTTACAGGAGGAGGATGTAATTAAGGCCAAACACCTGTATTCAAAGGCTGAGTTTATAGCGCATCCCGAGTGCCAACCAGACGTTCTAGCACTCGCCGATCATATATGTTCAACGGGCGGCATGTTCACCTATGTCAAAAAATCCAGCTCTAATGAATTTATCATAGGTACTGAGAGCGGTATGCTCTATAAGTTAAAAAGGGAAAATCCGAATAAAAAATTTTATCTTCCTACAGAGCATCTTATATGTCCCAGTATGAAGCTAACAACCCTTGGATGGGTAGCGCATTCACTAGAGTTCTTGGTGCACGAGATCAAGGTTGATGATGAAACCAGAAAAAAAGCAAAACGTTCCCTTGACAGGATGCTTGAGATTACCGGCGAGAAAAAGTGGATGGCG
>CAZOIE010000255.1:0-3329 GCA_964579905.1 uncultured Planctomycetia bacterium | reverse complement strand
TATTATTCTTTTGATAGGAGGAGCTAACAAATGGAATCATAAGGGTTACTATGCATATTTAAAAGGGAAAAGTTTATTTGCAGCATTAAAAGATCAGGTTTATAGAATTCGTGTTTATAAATTAGCAAAACTTTTATTTTTTGACATAAGGAATAGAATAAAAACTGGCTTATTGACTAAAGAACTAAATAATAATACCTTAGAGCGAAGTAGTTTAACACAGTCTTATGCGATAAGTGTTTCAGCCTATAAAGATCTGGAAAACTATCAGGAAGCATTGAAGTACTTCAGAAAAAGTATAGAGTTATCCCCTGAAGAGCCTAGTAATTATAATGGTATTGGCTGGGTCTATAGATGTCAGGGAGAATATAAGGAGGCATTAAAGTATTTTAAGAAAGCCATAAGGGAAGCTCCATCTGACAGAGAAGGTTATAAGGGTATTATGTATGTTTACGAAGATGCAACTTGGACATATGCTGAAATAATGGAATTTTTACAAGAAATAAAACAGGGTAATTCTTTAGCCTTAAATATTATTGAGATATTGAAAATGAAAGATTTAAAGCAGAGTGTTGCTAGTTGGGTTAAATCTGATACAGAAAGAATTATAAAAATATGTCGTAATAATGAAATAGAAATAATTCTGCAGGATTATCCTAGCGATGATTTGATTAATGGAACTATAAAAGAAATCGCAAAACAATATTCCGTCCCTTTTGTAAATAATAGTGAGATTTTTCACGATTTATGGAAGCTAGGAGAACAACAGGAGGATTATTTTACACCTGATTATACTCATTGCAATGATTTGGGGTATGAGATTATGGCAAGGAATATTTATGAGAAAATTTTAGAGGAAAATTTGATTGACTTTGTTGAAAAAAAACGAGTAGATAAGTTAAAGATTTATAGATAAATTGTTTTTCCAACTCCTCATTATTCGATTAACAGACCCACTTTTATCCTAAATTCATTTTTTATCCTTACGATAAAGACTTTTTATATTAATTGTGTCTGCTAAGTTAACACTTCTCAAGTCAAATTAACTTGACAATTAAATAGATGGTTGATAGACTTTTTACATAATTCTAAAAAGTATTTAACACCCTTCTATTTTAATGCTTGGAACTCCTCTATTAAAATTAAAAGACTTATCTAAATATAAAGTCTTAATTATCCAAATTGCTATAAAGGATGTCGCTGTTAAGTATAGGTATCCATTTTTAGGAGGGTTATGGGCCTTCCTGATGCCTTTTTTTTTGATTGTAATTGTAGTGATTGTTTTTTCAAAAATTTTAAAAGTAACAATACCTGGATATCCATTCCCGGTATATCTTATTACAGGAATTCTCCCATGGAATTACTTTGCCTCATCTCTCTCCTCGGCAACAGTGGGAATATCAAATAGCAAAGGATTAATTAAGAATGTTTATTTTCCACGCGAGATAATTCCTATAGCTATTGTATTATCAAATATTATAAATTTTGTTGTTGCAATGGGAATAATGTTTATCATTTTTGTTTTTTTTAATATAAAACCTACTATTTTGATTTGTTTTCTTCCTTTTGTAATATGCTTAGAATTTCTTTTCATAACGGGGATTAGTTTTATTACAAGCAGTCTTCATGTAAAATACAGAGATATAACATATATTGTAGAAGTTGTGCTCATGGCAGTTTTTTACTTAACCCCAATCATTTATCCTATTAATTTAGTGAAAGATTTATCGGAAAGTTTTTTTAGACTCTACCTAATGAATCCTTTTGTTGGAATTGTAACTTTGTATCGCGCTGTACTTTTAGAAGGCTATCTCGAATTTTTAAATCAAAGTGGAGTTAATTTTTTCTTCTATATCTTAACTTACCCTATTCTATGTACAATTTTTGTTTTTTGGATAGGTTTTTTAGTTTTTAAAAAATTAGATCCGGATTTCACAGATTATTTGTAATATGAAAGTTATAACTTTAGAAGATGTAGGAAAAAAATTTACTATTAAGCGTTACTTCAAAAATCCTTTTAAAAAATTTTTTTCACTTTCTGACCATAGAAAGCACACTGAACCATACTGGGCTTTGCAAAATATCAATATGGAAATTGAACAAGGTAGTATTGTTGGAATTATAGGGAGAAATGGAGCCGGAAAGACAACACTTTTAAATATAATAGCAGGAATTTGTAGTGTTTCTTCAGGCGCAGTGAAAACCAAAGGCAGGATTTCAAGTATACTTTCTTTGGGCTCTGGGTTTAAAGATGAACTTTCCGGAATTGAAAATATCTATTTGGATGGTCTTTTATTAGGAATGACGAAGGGAGAGATATCAAAAAAAATGGAGAGTATTATCGAATTTTCAGAATTAGATGGTTTCTTGAATGCTCCTTTGCAGACATATTCACAAGGTATGATATTGCGACTTGGTTTTAGTATTGCTATTCATGTTGAGTTTGATATTTTGCTGGTTGATGAAGTTATATTTGTTGGGGACTGCTCTTTTCATAAAAAGTGCCTTGAAGCAATGTATGGTTTTAAGAAAAAGGGTAAAACTATGATTTTTTCAACACAATCCATGGATTTTATAGAGAGGATTTGTGATGAGGTATATGTTTTAGAAGATGGAAGAATTAAGTTTAAGGGTAGTCCAGCAGTAGCTGTGCAATATTACCAGGGTCTTTTGGAAGAAAAAAGATTTGTTAAAAAACTATGAGAGGCACTGAACTAAAGTGGTGGGCGTATAAGCCGGAATGGGGAAGAATAGAAGGGACGAGAGAAGTAATAATTCGTTCTGTTAAGGTATTAGATAAGCAGGGTAACGAAACATATTGTTTTCAGCCAAACCAAGATTTTATTGTTAAAGTAGATTTCTTTGTAAAAGAAAAAGTTAAAGAACCTCATTTTGGCGTTGCAATTTTTAGAGAAGATGGCGTATATTGCTATGGATCAAATACCCTTCTTGATAATCACGCATTTGACTATCTTAATGAAGGAAATGGATGGTTTAATATAAGATATAATAATTTTCCCTTTCTGCCAGGTTTTTACCGGATTTCTGTTGCAATTTGGGACAAAAAAGAAGTATTGGCTTATTGTTATCATAGCGGGTTTTATAAATTCAAAATTGAAGGAATAAATCCTCATCATCAGCTATTTAATATGCCATATGAATGTAGCGATTCAATTCAAAGCAACGCATTTGGGTACGATAACATATTGTCACTACAAAACTTAAGAGATATTTGGGGAAAATCCCTTAGGTATGAAGATGAAGTAAATATTCAAAGGGTTGAATTCTTAGATGTCAATAATCACAAAAAAAAATCTTTCAAAACACAT
>CAZOIE010000254.1:0-3347 GCA_964579905.1 uncultured Planctomycetia bacterium | reverse complement strand
CAAAAATGCTTGTAGATTTCTTGCAAGATGTTGTTAAATTTAAGTTTACGGAAACAATCGATAAGGTATGCGGTTTATGTTTTGGAGCTGCACGGGGCTTACTTTTTGCTAGCGTTATACTTGTTTTGTTCCATATTTCAGAAGTTGAGGACTTAATGCTTGGTATTAAGGGATCAATGATGGGCAGTCTTACCAGAGATTTCGCTTTTTATCTTCATAGTTTATTTTTCTTTTAATTCTACATTTCATTTCTGTGATACAAAAACTAATAATTGATTGTGATTGCGGCATAGATGATGCTTTAGCTGTTTTATTCATCCTTGCCTCGGATCGGGTAAAGTGTAAGGCAATTACCACTGTAAGTGGTAATGTGGATGTATTTCAGGCAACCGACAACATTCTTAAGGTGCTCGAAATAGCATGTCCTAAAGAGATGCCGATTGTTGCAAGAGGTGAGAGATTCGCTTTCAGGAAAGGTGCAAGAAGCAAGAGATGTTCATGGTAAAGATGGATTAGGAAACACCTTTCTACCTCCTTCAAAAACCAAGATAAAAAATCTGAATGCCAGCGCTTTAATTTTTGATTTATTGACGAAGGAAAAAAATATTGATTTAGTAGCAATAGGCCCGCTTACCAATATTGCCAAGGTTATAGAGCTGAATGGAGATAATATAGTTGCTATTGAAGAAATAATTGTAATGGGCGGATTCCAGCCAAGCAGCAAAGACACAGATAGAACTTTTGAGTTTAATATATCGTGTGATCCACAAGCAGCTAAGCAGGTTATCATGAGTCCATTCAATAAGCTCCTGGTAGATTTAAGTATAACCAGTGAGGTTATTCTTAAGAAGAAACATATCGAATATTTTAAAAAGTATGAGTCAAGATTTGCTAGATTTATTGTTGAGATATTAAATCATTCCTTGAACCACAATAGGGCATTTAGAAAATTGGATGGTGTCTTTATTCATGATGTGGTTGCTTGTGCAATAGCAGAAGATAGGAGCCTGGCTAAATTTGAAGAAGTATGTATCGATGTTGATATCTTTGTCAATAAGGGTAGGATTAATAAAGTAAAGGGCAGGTCAAATATAAAGCTTTGTACATGGTTTGATAGTGGCAAATTTGTCGATTTATTTATTGAAAAGATAGATTCTCTTATAAATAGACACACAATATCGGTGAACTAGGGAGGTTTTCATGAAGCTCAGAGATTTTTATAATTTAGTTGTAGATTTAGGAATAAAGCATGATCCAAGAGGAGTAAAGTGCGTCAGAGAGCAACTTAACAAGGTAAATGAGAGATATGAAAGTTTGTCAAAAGACCAGAAGAAATTTTTCGACATAGAGTCTCTCAAAAATCCATATAACGATACAAGGGTTTTAAATGGAAACATGAATGATAATGTTAAAAACATTATGCTGGGAATTGATATAGATACTAGTGAACTTCTTTTAGCAGATAGGCTTAAAGAGCGCGGTGAGAAGATAGATTTGGTAGTTTCTCATCATCCAGCTGGAAGAGCCTATGCCAATTTTTATGAAGTTATGTCCATGCAGGCAGACATATTGAATAAAACAGGGATTCCTATAAATGTAGCAGAGCATCTTACAGCAGGTAGAATGAAGGAAGTAGCAAGGAGAGTTTCTTCTGCAAATCATACTAAGGGCGTAGATGCGGCTAAGCTGTTAAATTTGCCATTTATGTGTGCACATACTCCCTCAGATAACTTTGTTGCGACATATTTAAGTAAGTTATTTGATAAGAAACGTCCACAGACATTGGGTGACATTATGAATATTCTAAGTAGAATTCCAGAGTATAGAGAAGCTAGAGTGTTAAATAGACCACCAAATATATTGGTTGGCTCAAAGGATAATAGAGCTGGTAAGATTTTTGTGGATATGACAGGTGGAACCGAAGGGGCAAAAGAGATCTTTGACAAGATGGAAGTTGCAGGAATAGGTACGGTAGTTTGTATGCATCTAAGTGAAGAGCACTTCAAAAAGGTAAAGGATTGTCATATTAATGTGATAGTTGCAGGTCACATAGCAAGCGATGTGCTTGGTTTGAATTTACTTCTTGATGAAGCATCGAAGAAGAAATCTATTAAGGTGGTACCGTGTAGTGGTTTCACAAGACATAAAAGGTCTGAAATATAGTTAAAAATTATGACGAATTATATCTCTCAAGAGATAATAGAGAAAATAAGCTCAAAGGTTGATATTGTAGAGGTTGTATCTAAGTACATTTCCTTAAAGAGAGCTGGTAGAAATTTTAAGGCGCTATGCCCTTTTCATAATGAAAAAACGCCATCTATGATCATAAGTTCTCAAAAACAGATTTTTCATTGCTTTGGCTGCGGGGCTGGTGGGAATGTATTTAACTTCTTAATGAAGCATGAGAGGATTGAATTTCCAGAAGCGGTAAGAATACTTGCCAGGCAGGCTGGTGTCACAATACCAAAAACCCAGAGCTATAGAGATAGCTCAGAATACCAAAATTTTTACAAAATAAATATTCTTTCTGCCGCCTTTTTTCATAGTAACTTACTTAAATCTCAAGAGGCAGTACGGGCTAGAAGTTTTCTAAAGGATAGAGGTATAAATAATGAGACAATAACAAAATTTAAGCTGGGTTTTGCGAAAGGCTTGAAAGACAACCTAGTTTCTTACTTGTGTGATAAGAAGATAAATCCGAAACTGGTGGAAAAATTAGGGCTTGCGTTTATTGGATCAGACGGTCGCTGTTACGATAGATTTAGAAATAAGTTGATTTTTCCAATTTCCAATTTCTCAAATAGAGTATCTGGATTTGCCGGCAGGGTGCTGGATAATTCTATGCCGAAATATACCAATTCTCCTGAAACCCCCATCTATATAAAAGGTAACTTGTTGTATGGAATGAACTTTTCTAGTGAGTACATTCGTAAGCAGGATAAGGTAATAGTTGTTGAAGGATATATGGATGTTTTAACTCTGTATCAACACGGTATCAAGAATGTTGTTGCATCATCTGGGACAAGCTTAACGACAGAGCAGATAAAGAGATTGAAGCGATTAACCAACAATGTTGTATTGGTATTTGATCCTGATGAGGCTGGTATTTTGGCTTCCTTAAGAGGGCTTGATATTCTTTTAGAGTTTGAGATGGATATAGGGATTGTTAGTATACCATCCGGTTTAGATCCAGATGATTTTGTAAGGAAATTTGGACCAAATAAATTTAATGATTTGGTGAATTCAGCAAAGGATTTATTCGATTATAAACTTGATTTTTTACAAACAAAATATGATATTAACAGTTTGAAGGACAAGTTAAATGTAATTTCTGACATGCTTCAAAC
>CAZOIE010000253.1:0-3347 GCA_964579905.1 uncultured Planctomycetia bacterium | reverse complement strand
ATTTCAGTAAGATCAAACTTAACCAATTTACCAATCTTATAGCACGGTATTTTCTTAAGACATACAAGAGTATGAATAGTACCCTTATCAATTCCTA
Organism: uncultured Planctomycetia bacterium; assembly: GCA_964579905.1. GTDB lineage: Bacteria > Omnitrophota > Gorgyraeia > VGKN01 > VGKN01 > CAZOIE01. The sequence continues at coordinate 3,250 of CAZOIE010000253.1, read as the reverse complement.
AATACTCTGATACTTCATTAACTCCAAAAAATTTCTTAGTCACTAGCTTAAACTGCTCCTTGATTTTCGGGAGAGTGAAATAGAAAACTAAAACAACGTAATAAATAAGAAAAATTATACATAAAGCAAGGTGCACAGCCTCTAATAAGAACATGCCTAAAAAGTGTTTAGTTAACAGATATAGCAAGCTAATTATTTTCAAGGAGCTTATTATCAGTAGGGGAGCATACATCTCCTTATCAAGGTTAATTATGCCTATAGCAACCTTTATAAATATAAAAACAACTCCGCAAAAAATAAGTATCAGTAAAAATTCAAGAATAGGAATTTGTGCAAACAGCTCCCTTAACCGAGCAGAAGTAAAATAATAAAATGAAGCATAAATTATAGCTATTATCGTAAAAATCAAAAAGGAAACACCGAATATTCCAATACCTAACGGTTCTTTCTCCTGCACCACACCCCCTGTCACTATCTAAGAACTTTTAATATCAACCTGTTCAGTTGCTTATGAAAATAGACAAGGTATTATAATAATGTCACAAATTAATTTAATTATAGTGGGTTTTGGATGGGTTGTAAATGGGATTTTTGGGAATCCATTAAGAGCTTGGTTCAAAGACTATGGTCATGGCAGGTGGCCTAGGATAAAATGTGGGGTTTGGTAGGGCATTTTCATTCGGGTCAAACTCAACGGTATTCTGGGTATCGAAGTTGATATTTATGGTTCCCCCTGTTGCAAGAACTGTAAATGGGCTGCTTAATGTCTCGGTTACTATCAAATTACCTCCACTAACAACAACGGTTTCATCTCCAATAGGCGTACCATCTGAAGGGATTATGATTGTAGCCGCCGCCTGTCCACCTGCAATATTAGTTCCAATTCCAATAGTCCCCATTCCGACATTAACCGTATTTGCAGTCGTATAATAGGTAACGCCTCCGGTTTGACCGGTTCCGTTTATTTGCATAGTCCTTGAAACCGTGACCCTTACATACAGGTATGTCCCTGCCGGTATCGCTGTATTGCTTACATAGTTGCCAACTGCTGCACCAACATTGGTTGAAGCAATGTTAAATGTTTGAGCACCTTCTCCCAAGGTAACCCAGGTGGAGTTATCCTGCGAAATTTCAATCTTGCTTATAGTGACTTGATAGGTTGTTGTGTTCCCGAAGAAATTCCCGGCCTGTCCAGGAGCAGCAGATGCCTCTGTTTGATATGTAAAAAGTGCTATTATAATTATTGATAATTTAATTAATTTTTTCATTCCCTTAATTAGTTGTTCCTCCCAATCGCCACAACCACATTACCTGTATCATTTTCAGACCACTTTTCAACAATGATTTCAAAGTTTCTCTCAACAGGTATAAGTGTGTATTTAGTTAGGTCTTTTTCTTGGAAAGGTTTATCAGAAAGTTTGAAGCAGTTCTTTATATCCCGCCAGTTGTCGAATGGGATATTAACTGCAATCTTTCCTCCAATTTCGGTCTCACCCTTATTGTCATCCCACACATATAAATCAATAGTGCTCCAATCGGTTAGTTTGGCCTCAAGTCGGGACTTCCACCCAGACTTATCGGAGGACTTATCAAAATCGTACCAGAAATACGAACCATATAGCTTAAGCCATGGAACGTAGGGAATAGCAGATCCTAGCTCAATGTCAAAGCCATCCGCTACTTCCTCAAATATCATTATCCCAGATCCTTCTTCGACTATTCTCTTTGACGATAAACCAAAGTAGCTGTTAAGGCGAGCTTCATATCTTTGGCCCAGCGCCTCAAAACCCATTCCGGTCCGCCAGTGCTCATGAAGATCCTCGTAATCAAAGAAGATATTTGTCCCTACAAGTAGATTATCAGAGAAGAGTTTTCTATATCCAAAGCCCAGGTTGTAGGTATAATCTCCTGCGCTTATGGATACTCTTGGCTGATAGAAAAAGGTGTTTGTTTTGTCGTATGATTGATGGATCGGTTGAACAGTTTCAAGATAAAGGTAGGGGTGTCTGCCTGTTTCAACTTCAACATTGAATGAGGTTCTCCTGAGCCATCCAGGAGTGTATTCCTCGTCGGAATAGGACATTAATGGGCTTAGAAAAATGACAAGAAAAACTAAACAAATTACAATTAAGCAGTTTGTTTTCATTTAATGGTTAGTCTAGTCCTATAGCGAAAAAATGTCAAGCAGAAATCTATTTGTCTTTTTAATCGTGGTAAATTGAATGTTTTTTTAATGAGAGGCCCGTAAAGGAGCACACGGCTTCATTGACATAGGTTCCGTTTCCCTGAGCGTCTGCCTGAAATATGCCCATAAGTAGAGACGAAACAAGTGCTTTAAATTGGTTCTCGCTATGTATCTCTTTTTTAATATCGATCTTTTTCACTTATGTATTATCCTTATTAACGGACAATGCAGGATTATATTGAATGGCTTTTTTATATTCCGCTACGGCAGACTTTGTATATCCTTTTTCGTGGTTCGAAACTCCCCGATTATAGTGTTTTATAGCTTGATTATCACTATATTCGCTTGCCACAGCTTTGCTAGAGTATAAAGCAAGCAATAGGAATACTATAAAAACACCTGATCTTCTAATTGACAATCTTGGGTATATCACTTATTTTCCCGATCTTTCTTTAGTAGGTCTATGTCCTGTTGTACCAATTCATTGTGTTTCTTGATCATATCCTTTAGCTCTGCTACTTCAGCGTTATTTTTATTAACCATATAGAAAACCAATAATAAAATACCTAGCGCGGTTAATTGAATAAAATAGCGAGGAACAATAAAGCTAAGCCCAAAAAAAACAAGTCCTGCCACTAAAAAAAATAGGTTTTGCTTCATTTTTCTATCGCCTCCATTTCTTTATGCTTCCGTTTGATATATTTCTCTATCTCATCCATTGTAATGCGATAACCTCCTCGCCTACCTTCCTTGTAAGCTCGAAGCTTTCTTTGCCGAATCAGCTCTCTTACGTACTCTTCGCTGACCCTCAAGAGCTCAGCGACTTCTTTAGTTATCAATATGTTACTCATTGAATTTACCCCCTTAAGGGAAAATGGAAATATTCTTGAACAATCTATTACAGTCTAATGCCATTATATATAAAATCACATAATAAGTCAATTCCATACTTTATTCGTCTTGTAGATAAACAAAAACGCAATGAAGAATTGTCTATTTATTAAAAAAAATTATTGACGGCTTTGGAAAATACCTTGAAGAGAATCCTATCTGGAATATCATTGG
>CAZOIE010000252.1:3091-3349 GCA_964579905.1 uncultured Planctomycetia bacterium | reverse complement strand
GTGACCGGTCTATGACGACCTGGATGCGGTCAAACCGTGCTATCGTTTCTGATAACTAAGAAGAATCCGGAATGTAGAAGAATTGGCGGTACATTAAGCACTGAATCAAAGCCACCTGTTCATTGATGAATCCTGATCCATGCGTATCTTGTAGAATGCTATAGCAGGGGATTACAAAAAGGCAGTCTTGTTGATGATGCTTTTTCCCTTTTGATTTAAGAATTCTTGCGATATCCGGAAAACATTCGACACTGGAAG
>CAZOIE010000252.1:0-3081 GCA_964579905.1 uncultured Planctomycetia bacterium | reverse complement strand
TTAGCTCTTTGAGCCAGAAGTTCCTCGTTGGATCGGAGGTTCAGATGTTTGATGGGTAATTGCCGGTCTCGTTTCTTAAAATCATCTTTTCGGTTTGCCAGACGCAACTCAAATCGAACCTCCTCATGTTCCTCCGGCTGGTTTCTTTCCACATCCAGAATCATGGGGATAGGATCGGGGTTTGGAACGGGAACCCAGCAGAACTGACCATTTCGAAATTCCGTATAATCTACGCTTATGAAAAATTCATCTTTAGAGTAGAGCTGTAGTATGCTCATCGGTCAATTTCTATTTTTGCAGTTCCGGTTAATCCGGCCTCGAGCGGATCGCCGTCTAACAATTTAACGAACTTGTAGTAGGCTTCGGTTTTATATTTATCGTTTTCCCGATCTTCCTTGGCGAGCTTCTCTCTATCCGATTTGAATTGTGCTCCAAGCAATTTTATCTTTTCTCGGGCAAGTTTTATTTTATTATCAGGAATTTTCTTCAGCTGAATGATCCCGGCAGTCTTCGGCAAGCGTGCTTTTGAAAAATCGAGCACGTCTCCTTTTTTCACCCCTTCCATCGGTTCCGTCTCAAAATAGACATAATCTAAAAGCTGTGGAGTATCATCCCCATATTTTTTTATTGCAGATTGAAGCTGTGATAACACACCGATATGAATTGAATCCTCGAAGTTTTCAGCTTCAGGATCATCACAGGAAAATAGACTGTAATCTTTATCCAGGGAAAATTTGCTGTCAAAAGTCTCTTCGCACACGAAACCGGCCTGAGCGGCATGCTCGATGGATTCCCATGCTTCTGAGCAATAAGGGCCATAATAGACAAATTGCCATCCGAAGCCGGTGATCGTTTCCCCCTTTTTGATCCTGGCATGATACAAATCTGCAAGGTAAATGAATTTGACCAATCTGTTCGTTGTCAGTTTGATCCCGATCTGTGTGGCATACCAGGCAATATATCTTACTAAATCAACAGGTTTCATATTTCATTTTTCGTTATAAAAATATTTGGCCGGAACAAATAGTAAATTTCTAATTAACGTCAGAAACTTCAGGTTTTTGAATTAATTTCAAAAAGTATTATCGGCAAAATCCGTATAAATATTATCAAAAAATGTGTGGAATTTGCTTCTATTCCTTCTCAAATCCGTGGCTTGAAAACTTAAGTGTTCGGCAATTCTCTGTTACGATTCGTACGACATTTTCCGGGGTTCCGGAATCGATTTTGGCTTCGATTTCAAGAGTCACAGTGACATCCGAACCGACCAGTCCGACGAGGTGAGCGATTACTTCGTCTGCGACACGGCCGGCATCACGACCCACCCGGGTGGGATCCACCGGTACACTGCCATGGAAACGCTTAGGGCCGATATATTCAGGCGCTGTGTCTTCGGTAGTCACGGTTTTTGCAGTGACCGGTTGACCATCTGCGGCAATTCCAGTAACGGGCTGCACATATTCCGATGGCTTGCCCGGCTCTTCCATGGCTGCTTTTTCAGCATCATATTGTTTGAGGGCTGCTTCTGGTTTTACCAGCAGTCCCATTAAATTGTCTTCCAAGATTGAAACACGTTGCCCGATCCTAAGTCCTCTGTAACGGCCGGATTCTTCGTCAAAATCTTCGGCATAGGCAAACGAATCCTGTGTCCAGCTCAAAAGCCCAAGTCCTTCCCGGATGGCATCCATAAGCACTTGTGAATCTCTGAGCCGGGGGAGATAAATGTATCGGGCAAAATCTTCAGCCAACTGTTTGATGCTGACATGGTTTGCTTGACCTGTTTCAAAGCCGCGCCAAAGCGGAATTCGATCAAGCTCCAGCCGCAAGAGGGAGGGGGCATACTGAACCAGCAACAGTGCGTCGTTTTTAAGTTTTTTAGCAGCCCTTACGGCAAGAGCTTCCTGGCCGGTCAATCGGAAGGCCTGCCATTCGATGTCACCTTGAGGGGATTCCTGCACCGGGACAATCAGCCATTGAAGGGTTTCCGGCAATCGTGTTTTGACGGCCTTATCCGCTGTTTCAAGCTGGGTTTTTGCCTGGCGCTGCTGGTGGGGAGTAAGGTTCAACTCCTCAACTTCAGATACAATAGAGACCCAGGCGAGATAACGCCTTACCGCCTGATCCAGATCCTGAAGTTTGGTTTTATCCGGGGCTAGAAAAACAAGGGCGTTGCGGTATAAACGGGGAGCGTTGCCGCGGTTTTCCAAAATCGATTTGGCCGCAGCCACAGCCGGGCTTTGAGCATTCCGAGCATGGGGATACTCAATCCCCATGATAACGAGCCGGGCTTCGGGGATGTCTTCAACATCGGCGGATGTGAGCGGCATGGGGTGTACACCATAAAAATCACCGCGGTTTCTTTTTGCCTCATCCACCCGTCTGCGGATTTCAGCAACAACCGCGTCCGGGTCTCCCTTTAACTGCTCGGTCCGATCCTCCGCCAGCTTGGTCACCGTGGGTTGTGTCGAATACCAGTAGCGAGTCCCGTCCTGGTACAGGTAGGTGGCCTTTGTGCTTAACCGCCTGAGGGCATCCCCGAAAACAGCAGGAGACTCACCCGGTAATACGCACCCGAGTTTTACCCGGCGATCCTCAAGTCCTTTGTTGGCAGCCCCTGTTGCAATGGGGGCTGATCCCATATAGACGGTCCGGGCAACCCTTCGGCAGGCGGAAAATTTACCCAGGTTGGGGACTTCGCCGTCGATGCGACGAGGCAATGAATTCGGCCCATCCACATCTTTTTCGATGACCGGCACCCAGTTGTCCGAAAGATATCGGGTCAGCTCGAATTGAACCCGCGTATTGTCAATGGGAATATTTGCCGGCAGGATCATGAGCCCCTTATCATCCTTTTCCCACAAGCAGTGGATTACAGCAGCCATCAGCCGAAGGACGCCTCGGGTTCGCTGGAATTTCACCAGCGTGGACCAGTCCGAATAGAGCCGGTCAAACACTTCCGGATGGATCGGATAGGCTGCCTTGAGACGCTTTTCGTAATCGGCGTCCCGGCATTCGGGGGGAAACTCCTGGTGCTGGGTACGGTACAGATCGAAAAAGGATTTTGCGGTATTGTCACGGTCA
>CAZOIE010000251.1:1746-3379 GCA_964579905.1 uncultured Planctomycetia bacterium | reverse complement strand
AGGTTATGCCTGAACTCATTGTGCTTTCGGCTGATAACCGCCAGGTATTTGGACGGGTCGAAGGTTTATCTAGAGATGTTCATCGCGCAGATATTTCAGCATCAATTGTAGAGCTATGGCAGCGTAATAGTGATATAAGGTATGGCGAGCTTTTAGGGCTTATAGACAATGGATTTAATGCATCATCTTTTGATGATGAGTCTATTGGCAGGGCATTAAGCCTTACTAAACAGTAGATAAGTTAGTTTTTAGCAAATTTAGACATAAAATACACCACCCTATGCAGTTGAATTGAATTCAAAATTATAGTAAATATAGGTAAACAATAGCTAGTTATTTCCATATTGATTTATTCTTATTATATGGTAAAATACTAAAGAAAGCGCTTCCTTTTAGTGTAATAAACGATAAGACTGCCGAAATTCTTGATTTTTTTTAGCTTACTTTAAAATAAAATTTAAAATTGATTTAAAATGTTTTCATTACTTAGTCCTATTAAGTATATTTATTTATAAGTACTAACTAGTAATAAGAATATTTAAATGGTAGACTGGCAGACAGGTAATAAAAGATTGTGGATTAAGCTTATAGCCTTGGTTATAGCCGAGGTGTTTGTATTTACAACCTTTGACTTACCGTTTGATGCTAATAATCTTGCCTACGCATCCCCTGTAGCTAATGAGCAACTGGTCCCGCCCTTATTAAGTAGCGATTCCGAAGATGCTGCCAAGCGCGCTGGAAAGTTTGCCACGCCTGAAAATATCTCCATGCTAATAAAGTTATTCATGGAGGAGTCTGAAGATACAACCCCAGAGAAGGTGAGGCAGGCGATAACAAATCTATTCCCAGATATACAGTGGTATACAGTAGAAGACTTAAACTCAGATAAGTTGCCGCTGGGCAGCTTTTTCTATGTATTTGCATTGAATAAAGAGCAAAATAAGTACCATTATGTTAAGGCTCAAATTGGACAGACTAAGGATGGGGTAGTTATAGAAACAGGCGATAGCGTTGAAAATCATCTTAAGCAGATAGTGGAAGTTAGACAGCTTACCCTTTCTCCGATAGGTCTTACGCCGCTTTATTTGGCTGAGGGCAAAAAGGACCAGGTAAGTATCACAACTTGTGGTTTACCGATTGATATTGGTAAGATTCTCAGTTTTGATGGTGAAGAAAGTATAAGTGAGATTTCTCCAGATGCTTTGAAAGAGCAACTCAAGGACAGTTCGGTTAGCGCTTTACTTATCAAGATTGGAGAGGTTGGCACCTGGTGTCTTGTTATAGGTCAGGGTCTATTATCTGTTAAAAGTTTACCTCAGGAGGTTTTAAGGCTTACAGAGGCAGAGCTTGTTGGGCAGGTAATAAAGGCTTCCCAGGAAACAAAAGTTCCTCTACCAGATGAAATACATACTTTAATAACACCAAGGTCCCTCCTGTTACAGCGAATAGCCACATTTGATGGAAAGCAGCATCTTAGGATTAATGTTGCTGAGAAAGCAGAGGATGTAGCTGATGAGCCAAACAAGCTAAGGCTGTTTAGCCAGGTTGTAGAGCTTAAGAGTCTAGATGATGATGGAGTGCACCATGGGCGTGAACCTCCGAAAGCACTTTCTGGCTTGTCTGCCAACTCCAT
>CAZOIE010000251.1:0-1736 GCA_964579905.1 uncultured Planctomycetia bacterium | reverse complement strand
CAACTTACAATAAATTCTATCCACGATATTTCACCTGCCACACTCAAAGCCCATAGCCCTGAAGCGGCTTCTGACCGGGATTTGGAACTTGTATTAGAGCTTTTAGAAGAAACTGAGCAAACAAGAACAGTTTCGCCCAAAAAACCACGCCTCCTGCATATTGCAGCACAGAAGCTGGTTACTATAATTTCGCCTCTAAGAAGAATAATATCCGTCGAAACTCCCCAGACACTTAACATAGCTGCTCCTCAAGGTGATGAAGCTGTGAGGATAGAGAAAAAGTTAAAAAACGACTACACAATACTGACCGTAACGCTTAGTGTTCTTAGCGGAGATTTCCCAGATAATAGAGTACTCAAAGAGCTTGCCAGAATCAAGGAGGGGTGGATGAAGAAAAGGCAAGGGCGGTTTTTGATGAGTGGAAGCAGGAATTCACCGGAGGCGTATATAAAGATTTAACCATTGAAGAGCTGGTATCCGACCTGAATAATTTAAACGATGCGCTTGGAAACGAGATAATAGCAGTTACGCGCGGGCTATCTCGAATAGAAAAGGGTGAACAACTTCCTGATAAACAACAGGAAGAGCTTCTTAATAGCGGCCGTGCGGTATTTGCCCTTAATTTATTATGGAGAAGCATAGAATCTGCACCTTCAGTCTCAACCACCTCAAGAATAGGAAAGGCATTAAAGTTCATATCTTGGTTTTCCTTTACATCATTTGCCTTTGTGTTCGCTCAACAGCAGGGTAACGGAGGCGGCCTTAATAAGCTACAAATAATCGGAATTATATTTATAGCTGCTGCTGTTTTAATAGCATTATTTGCTGGATTAAGCAGAATGCTTCGCCCAACAGAACAGGCAGCCATGCATAATGAGCAAGAGGCAAGAGAGGGTCTTTTTAAGGCTATCGGTAACTTGATAGCCATAGTAGTAAGAGGGGGTATTATATCGATAGGGGTAGCTATAGCAGCATATTTTGTAGGATTTGCCCTGGGCTCTTACTTGTTTGGGCCTAATTCGTGGATAATACCGGAGACAATAGGGGTATTTTTGGCTATAGGGGCAGGCGCCCTAGTCTCCAGCATATTTAGCGCTGCAGGAGAAAAGGCAGAGGCAAGGGTAGATCAAGCAACCGCAACTTATAAAAAAGCAGCAGGGGGCGTTATATTTACAGCATTCCTTAAAGCGGCGCTCTTTGCCTTATTTATACTCATTCTAGTATATCTGGCACGAGATTTATTTGCGAAAGTAGGATATATACCATCAGATTTAATTGATGCGAGTGTGTCAACAAGTCCTTTTGTTGTATCCTCCGTAATCGGTGGCTTATTCTTTGATCAATTTGGAAATGCCAGCTTCTGGGGGGCCAATCCCTTTGCAACGGTCTCCCCGTTTGATTTTGTAAATCTTCTCATTGCGATAATAGGTACGGGCGCAGTTATTATCTTGGTATTTCCTGAGATACCAAAGGAAATTCTTGCTAAGTTTGGAGTTAACGAAGAGTTTCTGAAGGATATGCGCTGGCTTGCTTGCGGCATATTGGCGGGTATTTTTGCATACCTGTTTATATATGTAGCGCTATATACAGAGATACAAAATCCCAATGAGGGTGTTTTGCAGGAGAACTCTTTTGGGGTGGCAACCACTATTTGGCTGTATATTTTAGAATTTCTCAGATTAAAGAAACCCACGTCCATATCTAAAGTATCCACTGTTCGTAAGTCAAAAGCAAAC
>CAZOIE010000250.1:0-3396 GCA_964579905.1 uncultured Planctomycetia bacterium | reverse complement strand
TAAATAACAGATATATTCGCAGAAAGAAGATGAAGTTTGACATAATGGATGGATGGTGGTCGGACAGCGGTACATTTGAATCTCTACTTAGAGCAAACAAACTGGTTGCAAAAAAAGCGAAGGGTTCTAAATGAAAATTTTAGTAACAGGGGGAGCAGGATTTATCGGCTCAAACTTTATCAGGCTAATACTGGCTAAGTATCCGGATTATGAGATTGTGAATCTGGATAAGCTTACATACTGCGGAAATATAGACAACTTAAACGATGTAGAAAAAAATCCCAATTACAAATTTATCAAAGGTGATATATGTGATGCGAAGGTCGTTAAGCGTGCACTTAAGAGGTGCGATGTTGTTGTTAATTTTGCCGCTTCAACGCACGTTGATCGTTCTATACTTGATGCGGGAGATTTCGTAAAGACCAATTTTGTAGGTGTTCATTGCATGCTTGAGGAGGCAAAGAAGACTAGCGTAAAACTATTTATACAGATTTCGACAGATGAGGTCTACGGTAGCATAAAGAAGGGGTCATTCAGCGAGACTTCACCCTTGTCGCCTAATAGTCCATATGCAGCGAGCAAGGCCGCAGGTGACTTACTCGCATTATCCTATAAGAGAACCTTTGGCATGCCGGTAATTGTTGTAAGGAGTACAAATAATTTTGGCCCATATCAATATCCCGAAAAACTTATACCGCTATTTATTACAAACGCACTTGATAACAAAAAACTCCCGGTCTACGGGGATGGAATGAACGTACGAGATTGGATTTATGTTAAAGATAACTGTCAAGCTATAGATCGGGTTTTGCATTGGGGTAAGGCCGGTGAAATTTATAATATAGGTGCAGGGAACGAGTTTACGAATATAAGCGTTACAAAATTCATCTTAAAGTCACTAAAAAAACCAAATTCACTGATGAAGTTCGTCACAGATAGACAAGGCCATGATTTTAGGTATTCTCTAAGGATCGACAAAATTGGCAAGCTTGGTTTTAAGCCAAGGGCTAGCTTTAAAAAGGCATTATCTGAAACTATTAATTGGTATAAGCAAAATAGGAAGTGGTGGGAAAAGATAAAGAAGAAGAGCAAAGAATATAGCTCTTATTACACTACCCAGTATTCCAAACGCTAATATGGAGAAGAAAATGATATATAAACTTCTTGGAGACAAGATAATTGCAAAGAAGGCAAAGATAGCAGTTATCGGACTCGGTTATGTTGGTTTACCCTTAGCCGTTGAATTTTCGAAAAAGGGTTTTAAGGTCTGCGGGATAGATATCAGTAAAGACCGTGTCAACGAGCTAAATAAAGGTCTTTCTTATATCCTAGATGTTTCATCCGCTGAGCTTGAAGGCGTTGTTAAAAGTGGTAATTTTAGAGCCACAACAAACTTCGCCACTCTTAGTAATATGGATGTAATTATAATCTGTGTCCCGACCCCGCTTAGAAAGACAAGAGAGCCTGATATCTCGTATATTATCTCAGCTACAAAGAAGATATCCAAGTATTTTGGAAGGGGAAAAGCGGTTATCCTTGAGAGTACTACCTACCCAGGTACCACCGAGGAGGTAATACTTCCCTTGTTGGCTTCGGATAAATTAAAGGTTGGAAGGGACTTTTTCCTTGCTTTCTCACCCGAGAGAGTGGATCCGGCAAATAGAAGCTTTAAGACATCCAATATACCGAAGGTTGTAGGTGGTGTAACGCCCAAGTGTACCAGGATTACGAAGTTATTGTATCGATATATAGTGGATAAGGTTATCGGTGTTACCTCAACCAGAACAGCCGAGATGGTAAAGCTTCTTGAAAATACCTTCAGGAGCGTTAATATTGGCTTGGTGAATGAAATAACACTTATGAGCGATAAACTTGGAATTGATGTATGGGAGGTAATTGATGCTGCCAAGACAAAACCCTTTGGCTTTATGCCGTTTTATCCGGGACCGGGCCTTGGCGGACATTGCATACCGATCGACCCGCTATATTTGTCTTGGAAGGCAAAGATGTACGGTTTTGAAGCTCGCTTTATTGAACTGGCATCACAGGTGAATTCACATATGCCTAATTACGTTGTTGAGAAGATAGCCTCAAGTCTGAATAAGTTTAAGAAATCAATAAAGGGATCAAAGATTTTGCTCGTAGGTGTTGCCTATAAAAAGGATGTTAACGACTTAAGAGAATCTCCAGCGCTTGAAATTATAAAGATCCTAAGAGACAATGGAGCAACGGTTAAATTCTACGATCCATATGTTGATAACTTAAGATTGAATGGTGAGAGTATTAAATCGGTAAAGCTAACTAAGGAGATGTTAAAAAGACAGGATTGCGTTGCGATTATAACCAATCATACCGATATTAACTATAAGCAGATAGTTAGCTGTTCTAAGCTAATTATAGATACTAGGAATGCTTTAAAGGGTGTTTCTTCTCATCACAAGATTGTTAAGCTATAAATTTTAAGTCAAAGCTGTAATTTAAAATCAAAAATATAATTTAACATCAAAAGGAAGGTTCAATAAATGAATTACTTGGTAACAGGTGGTGCAGGTTTTATAGGTTCTCATATCGTCGATGAACTGGTTAAACGAGGCGACAATGTTAAGGTTATAGATAACTTTGAGACCGGCACAAAAGAGAACCTGGCACACGTAGCAGATAAGATAGAGCTCATAGAGGCCGATATATGTGATTTTGAAGCATGTAAAAAAGCAACAGAGGGCGTTGACTATGTACTTCATCAGGCAGCGCTCAGATCGGTTCCAAAGTCTATGTTTAATCCGCCAAGGTATAATGAGGTAAATGTGACCGGAACATTGAATATTCTACTCGCAGCAAGAGACAACAAGGTAAAGCGTATCGTATTTGCATCTTCAAGCTCTGTCTATGGCGATACAGATAAGTTTCCAGAGGTTGAAACCGATATGCCTGTTCCTATATCCGTTTATGCGGGTACTAAGCTTATGGGGGAGCATTACTGCAAGATATTTGCTTCTTCATTTGGGCTAGAAACAGTTGCATTAAGGTACTTTAACGTATTTGGGCCAAGGCAATCCTTGGAATCACAGTATGCCGTTGTCATACCAAAGTTTATCACATGTATGCTGAATGATGAGCCTCCACCAATCCATGGTGATGGCAAGCAATCAAGAGATTTTACATATGTTAAAAATGTAGTTGATGTGAACTTATTAGCGGCTACTAGTAAGAATGCCTCTGGCGAGGTTTTTAATGTTGCATGTTCAAATCCATACTCTATCCTGGATCTGGTAGCGCATATTAATAAGCTAATAGAAAAAGATATAAAACCAACATTTACACCAAAGAGACCGGGTGATGTTGCCCATACCCTTGCAGATATGTCCAAGGCAAAGGATATTCTGGGATATGCTCCAG
>CAZOIE010000249.1:0-3398 GCA_964579905.1 uncultured Planctomycetia bacterium | reverse complement strand
GGTTTTGCGGTCCTTCGTTGGTTTTTCTGTGTTCATTCTGGATCGAAATATAAGTATGGCTACCATGCTGGGTATAGTAGGGGCTGGGGGATTGGGATACCGTTTACAATCGGCCTTTAGGATGTTTAAGTATCGTGAGGTTTCAGCAATAATCATTATAATTTTTGTAACTATCTACCTTATTGACGTTATCTCTTCAAAATTGAGATTATCTGTTAAGTAAAAGCTAAAATTAATCAAGAGGAGCAAAATTATGAATCAGCATGGCATAAAGAACAAAGAAAAAATACAATCCCATTTTAATTATAATGGAACTTTTTGGAAGGTTCGTTCACAGCACTACAATGAATTGCAATGGGTAAATCATGGAATATACCTTAATTCATTTATAAAAATGGGCAAGTTTAAGAAAGGTGACGTTGTTTTGGACGTAGGGACGGGCACTGGGGTTGTCGCGCATGCAATTGCACCATACGTAAAGGAGGTTATCGGACTGGATAAATCTCAGGATATGCTAGAGCATAGCAACTGGTACGGTAACATGTATTTTGTAAAGCGAAATATTCTTGATCCAATTTTTGCTAAAGGTGTTTTTAATAAAATTACCTGTAGGCAGGTATTTCATCACATCTTGAAGGATCGACAGAAGGCCATGAACCTCTGCTATCAAATGCTAAAGCCGGGAGGATTGATGGTTTTTTCAGAAGGAGTTCCTCCTACTAAGAGGGTAAGAAAGAATTATGTAGAAATTTTTCGCTTAAAGGAAAAAAGAGTGACATTCTACCCGGAAGATCTTAAGGGGCTAATGAGCAAAAGCGGTTTTAAAAATATCAAATGCGAAATCGTTAAGCTTAAAGAAATGAGCGTAAGAAACTGGCTTTCCAAGAGTGGACTTCCAAAAGCGATTCAGGAGCAAATATACAGACTTCATAAGGATGCACCCAATTATTTTAAAGACGATTACAATATGATTGAAAAAAGTAATGATTGTCTTATAGATATGACAATGGCAATTTTTACAGGCAAGAAGTAAATAACTTAGGAAATAATTTATGTTGAAAATAGTAAGTATTGTCGGAGCTCGACCGCAATTTATTAAGGCAGATGCGATATCAAGAGCAATAAACGAGCTAAATAAGAAAAGGGTCAAGGTTAAAGAGGTGTTGCTTCATACTGGTCAGCATTATGATTACAATATGAGCGATATCTTCTTTGGAGAATTAGGGCTTAAGAAACCCAAATATAATCTAAATGTTGGCTCATATTCCCTAGGCCAAAGGCCCGCTTCGCAGAATAAACAGATTGCACTTATGCTTGAGGGAATTGAAAAGGTACTTATCAAAGAGAAGCCCAATTTGGTTGTGGTGTATGGTGATACTAATTCTACGCTTGCTGGTGCGCTTGCAGCAAAAAAACTTAACATCAAGCTTGCCCATGTAGAAGCAGGTCTTAGGAGCTATAGGATGGATATGCCTGAGGAGGTAAACAGGGTTGTTGCTGATAGGCTATCCGATATTCACCTGTGTCCGTCAAAAAATGCCGTTAAGAACCTCGCTAAAGAGGGTATAAGGGGTAAGGTATTGTCCGTTGGCGATGTTATGTATGATACCGTACTCTTTTATCTTAATTTGGCTAAGCAAAAATCAGAAATACTAAGTGAGTTATCACTTAAGCCCAAAAGGTATTATATAGTAACGGTACATAGGGCAATCAACACCGATAATCGCCTATTTTTAAAATCGATACTAGAAGCCCTAAGTGGTATAGCAAGGAATGGTAATACCGTCATATTTCCCCTGCATCCGCGGACAAAAAAGGCTATAAAGACATTCGGTTTAAACAAGCTAGCAAAATCACTTAGGGTTATAGCGCCCGTTTCATATATGGATATGCTTATCCTGGAAAAGAATGCAAAGGTTGTGCTTACTGATTCAGGAGGAGTACAAAAGGAGGCGTATTTTTTGAAAGTCCCATGCATAACCCTGCGCGAGGAGACCGAGTGGGTGGAGACAGTTAAGACAGGTTTAAATATTCTTACGGGCGCATGCGAGGATAAACAAAAAATTACGAAGGCCATTAAAAAACTAGAAAAAACAAGAAAGAATTTTCCCAGGCTTTATGGTGATGGTACAGCCAGTTCAAAAATTGTCAATTTTCTTTTATCCAATTCTTCAGGGGTATTATCTTGAGTAAGTCAAAAACGATTCTAAAAGATTCGATATTTCTTTCTGGAAGCACGTATGTCTCTTATCTATTTACGATTGTTAAGAGCCTTGCCATTAGGAGGCTGTTAAGTCCTACGCTGATGGGTCTATTATCGGAGCTTATGCTAGTGAGAGACTATACAAAATCACACCACTTGGGCGTCTTGAATGCCCTAGACAGAGAGATACCATATTACAGGGGAAAGAAGGATACAAAAAAGGTAGAAGAGGTAAAGAAAACAGGCCTGAATTTTTCCATGTGCACTGCGCTATGTGCTAGCCTTATCTTATTTATAGTTGCGACAATTTTGGGTCTGCGGCACTTTGACAGGGATTTTACAATCGGCCTGCACCTCGTTGCTGTATTGATAGCCACTGAGATAGTTATCGAATATTTCAGGATTATCCTTCGGACGCATAACAAATTTAGACTCTTAAGTAAGTTTAACATCATTTACTCAGGACTTGAGGCGCTCTTTACCATATTGTTGATTTATATATACGGCTATAAAGGGGCTTTTTTGTCACTTATATTTGTTACCGCAGTTTCTTTTATCTATTTGATAAGAAGGAGCGGTTTTAAATTTAGCTTTGGCTTACGTTTTAAGATAAAAAAGACAATAGACCTACTGAAGATAGGTTTTCCTCTACATCTATACAAGCTTGTTCGCACGCTGTTTCTTACGGTAGACAAACTCATGATCATCTTCCTTTTAGGTAGAACACCTCTTGGGATCTACTCTATAGCAACTATGGCGTATAATTTTCTAACGCCTCTGCCGAGGTCTGTATATAATGTGCTATTTCCTAAGTTTTATGAGGCCTATGGAAAGAGCGGCAAGGTAGAAAGTGTGAAGCATTATTTGATCAAACCCACGATGATCTTCGCATACCTTTTTCCAATACTTCTGGGGCTTGGTTCCATATACCTGCCTTTAGTCGTTGAATATGTTTTGCCAAGATACAGGGAAGGAATAGTACCGGCCCTTATCATTATCATAGGTACCTTTTTCTATTCGCTAATTTTTATGTGGCAATTTTTCCTAATCGCCCTGTATAAGCAGTTGAAAATGGTCCAGTTTAATATGATAGCGGTAATAATGTCTGTTTGTTTAAACTTGCTGTTTGTCAAAGTTTTCAATCTAGGGTTGGTGGGTATTGCTTTGGGAACAATGCTCAGCCATTTTCTTTTAA
>CAZOIE010000248.1:0-3408 GCA_964579905.1 uncultured Planctomycetia bacterium | reverse complement strand
ATGCGGTTGGTAAAATATATGGGCTCTCATTCGAGGATGTTGCGAGGATAACTAGCCTAAATGCTATTGAGTTTTTTAAGATAAAAGATGAGAGTCTCTCGAAGAGCGTATTCACTTATAAAATCAGGAATTCCCTTTATATCAATATTACGAATAGATGTACAGGTGAGTGTACCTTTTGCACCAGGAACTTCTCCGATTACGTAAAGGGTCATAATTTGAATCTTAATTCTGAACCTACCACTGAAGAGATAATTAATGAAGTAGGAGATCCGACCAAGTTTAAAGAGGCGGTATTCTGTGGGTACGGTGAACCCTTTTTGAGGCTTGATGTGGTACTTGATGTTGCAAAAGCATTAAAGCAGAAGGGTGCCTATATTAGGGTTGTTTCCAACGGTCATGCCAACCTTATTCACAATAGGTCTATCGTCGACGAACTTTCCGGACTAGTAGATGAGATATGTATAAGCTTAAACGCTGAAGATGCCCAAAAGTATTATAAGGTATGTAAGCCCAAGTTTGGCCCTGAGACTTTCAATAAGGTAAAGGAGTTTATATCGGAATGTAAGCAAGTTATACCGAAGGTTTCCATTACATGCGTTGACCTTCCCGAAATAGATATAGATAAATGTGAAAAGCTGGCAAGAGAACTGGGAGTAGGGTTTAGAAAAAGACATTTGCACGTGGTAGGTTAATATTATGCTTAAAATTATAGAATTCCTAAAGAAAGAGCGACTTTATGTTTTCATAATCCTTTTTATAATTTCTATTCAACTGCTTTCTCTATATAGCGCAAGCAAGCACCCTCCCTTCGGGGGGCACAAGCACCCTACAGGGCACAAGTCCCCAAAAACCAATACTACAGAAAAAACAGAGGTTTCGAAGCTGAAGGTTCTTGAAGATGATACATTCTTGAAAGAGAAACTCATGGAGAGCATAGCAAAGGGAGAGAGTATCTTTGCGATAGTGGTAATAGTCTGTTTTATAATGGGTGTTATCTTTTCTTTCTTGGTTGGCCTATGCCTGCTTTTGTATTTTTTGATTCGAAGGCTAAAAGGAGATGTTCTTCCTAAATCATTTATCGAGCCACAAAATGCCAATTGGGACATTCTAGATGTATTTAGGGTATCAATACTATTCGTATTTTTTGGATATTCTCTCTATATTGCAGAGGCATTTTTATTATGGCTTTTTCGTATAAGATCTTTTGATGGAAACCTTTTTGCCTTAGTTAACACTTTATCAATAGATGTTATTGGTTTTGCGATAATTCTGTATTTTGTTATCAAGAAATATAAACAAAACCTTTTTACCCTTGGCATTACCTTTAAGAGTTTTCTTAAGTCGGCGTACACAGGAATATTGGGGTATCTAAGCTTTATACCGATACTGGTATTCATATTTGTAGCTGTTATTGCCATATCAAACTTGCTTAATTACAAGCCGGAGCCACAGCCAATATTTGAGATACTATTTGAGGAAAAAAGGAAGAATGTGCTTACCTCTTTAATTATCCTTATTTCAATTATAGGCCCTATAGCAGAGGAGGCATTCTTCAGGGGGTTTGCATACACCGCCTTTAAGAAGAAAATGGGCGTGGTTTTAGCCGCTATTATTACCTCAGCAATATTTGCTCTTTTGCACGCAAATGTAGTAGGCTTTTTTCCTATAATGGGACTTGGACTCTTACTTACCTATCTATATGAAAAATCAGGTTCTCTTATTCCTTCAATAACGGTTCACATAATACACAATTCAGCATTGGCTATATTTATGCTGGCCATTAAAGAACTAGCAGGTATGCTATAAAAATATGTCAAAGGTCTCTATTCTTAAATGTAAGAGTTACGATACGGTGCTTATTTACAAGACTTTAAGCGAGGGGTTTTCACTGCTTGGTGGCCTTGATAATATTATTACAGAAAATTCAAACGTTCTTATAAAACCAAATTTGCTTTCAGCAAAGGATCCAAAGGAGGCTGTTACAACACACCCTGAGTTTGTAAGGGCTATAATAAGAGTTCTTAAGGAAAGAAACTGCAAAATATCAGTAGGGGATAGCCCATCCGGATATGGAAGCAAGCTTGTTGACAGGGTCTATGATGTAACGGGGATGAAAGATGTATGTGCTCAGGAAAATGTAGAGCTTGTAAAGTTTGATAAGGCCAGGGAAATTGACGGGATACCCATCGCTGAGCTTGTTCTTGATGCTGATCTTGTGATTTCGGTTCCAAAACTTAAGACGCACGGTATAACCACCCTGACAGGTGCTGTTAAGAATATGTATGGAGGCATACCCGGTCTTGCAAAGGTCGAGTTTCATAAACAGTTTCCTGATCCAGCTGAGTTTTCAAAGTTTGTTGCAAAGACATTTTCATTGATGAAACCAGGGCTTGCTATCGTTGATGGTATTTGCGCGATGGATGGCGAGGGTCCTTCAGGTGGTTCAATAAAGAACCTAGGACTTATAATAATGGGTCAGGATGCAGTAAGCGTTGATGCAGTACTTGCCGATATAACAGGCATGGATATAAAAAAGATGTACTCAATTAACCGGGCAGATGGGGTATCCGATATATCTAAAATACAGGTAATAGGTGAAAAACTTAAAGGTGTTAAAGCGAGTGGTTTTAAACTTCCCTCAAGCTCTATTATAGATAAAATACCCAAGCCAATTTTGAAGGTTATTATCAAGCTTGTTAGCTTTAAGCCTCGTATAGATGCTAAAAATTGTACTAGATGTAGCATATGTGTTAAGAGTTGTCCTGTTGAGACGATTATACAGAAAAGTCCTGAAGATTTTCCATATATCAGTTATGATAAATGCATAACATGCCTGTGCTGTTATGAATCATGCACCTATGATGCGGTAAAAATAAATAAAAGTTTACTAGTTAAATTCTTTTCTCTTTTGTATCGAATAAAAAAGTTTATTGCTAGGAAATAGGGGGGATTATGAACCTTGAGACCATTAGGTGGCAAAGTGGATATGTAAAGCTTATAGATCAGACCAAGCTTCCAGAGAAATTGGTATATGTAAGATGTAGAGATATTAAAAAATTACACCATGCAATAAAAACCTTAAAAGTCCGAGGTGCACCCGCAATAGGAATAGCGGCGGCATTGGGTGTTTATCTGGGTATAAAGGACTTTATTGGAAGCTCTGCTCAATTCAGAAAAAAGATAAAAGAGGTAATAAAGTATATAGGTACCTCAAGACCAACCGCCGTAAACTTGTTCTGGGCATTGAAAAGGATGCAGAGAGTTTTTTATCTTAATAAATCAGAGAGCACTGCAAAGATAAAAAAACTGCTCTTTAAGGAGGCTATATCTATTATAGAGGAGGATAAGGCTACCTGTAGAAAGATGGCCTCTCACGGAGCCATGCTTATAAAATATGGAGATGGT
>CAZOIE010000247.1:0-3412 GCA_964579905.1 uncultured Planctomycetia bacterium | reverse complement strand
CCTATTTGTCCTTCATAGCCTCCCAGATGAATATAATGAACTTGCCTAAGAGCCAGATGCCTAATATTGCAAGTAGCGCAATTATGATAATTCTAAGGAAAAATGTCAGTACAATTAACAGCGGTGTAAGCATTAGACCAATCCCTGAAAGAATCGCCACTGCAAATAAAAAAATCAAACCAACGAAAAATGCTTTCATATTTTAACTCCTATTTTAAGTTGTTTTTTTAGACCAAATTTGCAACAAAAAAGCTGCGGTAAATATGCACTAACCGCACCGATTATAACCCATAGTACAAATAGTTTATTATATGCGTTGAATATACGATTGAACATTTAATTATTCTTTACCACCGAACGGCAGTAGTTTTTTGAGTTTTTCTTCGGTTTTTTGCACGGCATCTTTGGCTGCTTCACCGGCCTTTTTAACGGTTTCGCCGGTCTTTTTAGCTGCCTGTTCAGTGGTTTCAAGGGTTTTATCGGCTACATCAAGCGTAATTCCGGTAGCGCCTTTTAATGTTCCCTCTAGGCCGTCTGAAAGAGGTCCTAGGTTGAAATTGGTCAACCTTGCAATAGATGTATTCATAAGCGCTTTAAAGACAATCAGACTTACAAATCTATATGGGTCATCTATATTTTTGTACTGCTCATTGATATCAACGTCATATTCCTTTACCTTCGGCTTACCTCCCTTAGAATAGTCCTTATAGATAACCTTTCCTATCCTAAGCTTAAGTACGTCTATCTTAAGCGGTGGGAGCTTTTTCTTTTTTGAGTCCTTTTTGGCGGTAGTTTGCTTCTTTGCCTTTACTACATTTAGGGAATCGAGGTTGAGTACGCCGTCCTTGTTCTTTACTACGGTAAACTCCTCTAGATTTAGGCGAATCTCTGTAAAATGAATCTTGCCCTTCAAGAATTCCCCAAGTTCATAATCAACGAATATCTCGGGCATATTTATCATCAGCTTATCCTCAAATCCCTTTGGATTAAATAGCTTTAGATTCTTTATGTCTATAAGGGAATTTAAGAGCCCTATCCTCATGCTTTTAATGTTCAGGCTTAGGCCCGTTATAGCCTTAACCCCACCTGAAATAATTGTCTTGGCCAGTATATTCTTTGCAGCAAACAAAAATACAATACCAACGATCAGTATTATTGCTATTAGCTTGATTATTCTTTTCACCTTTAACCTCCTTATTGTTTAGGTGAGCTTTCCTTCCTTTATATGTATATCCCTTTGAGGGAAGGGAATCACAATATTATTTTTGTTGAATTCATCGAATATCTTTTTATTGGTTTCGAACATTACGTCCCAGTAGTCCGACTGCTTTGTCCATAAGCGAGAGTATATATTGATGCTGGAATCTGCAAATTCGGATACACCGATCTTTACCTCTGGTTTTGAGGCAACACGGGGGTCATTACTAACTGCACCCTTAATTAGGCTTATTGCCTTATCGATATCTGAATTATAGCTTATCCCTATGTTAAGATCGAGTCGCTTAAGAGTGTTGCAGTTGTGTATTACCTCACCTATAATATGTTTATTTGGAACGACTATTTTTGTTCCGTCAATGGTCTTTATCTGGGTCCTGGCTAAGGCAACATCTTCGACCTCCCCAACTACACCGGCCACCTCAATAATATGTCCAACCTTGAATGGCTTGGTAAATATCAATATGGCACCAGCAGCATAATTTGAAAGGGGGCCTTGCAAGGCAAAGCTTGTACCAAAACCAACCACACTTAAACCGGCTATAAATGGGGCAATAGTAACTCCGAACTTACCAAGAGCAACAAGTGCGGCAAAGCCGATAATAGACATTTTGGTAATGGTCACAAGAAACTTTGAGATGGTTACGTCCACGTTGTATTTTTGCAGGAATTTCTTAAGGAAGTTAGCAATGACCTTGGATACGAGCCAGCCCAATATAAGGACTATCATACCGCCTAAGACCTGGAAGCTGTATTTTACACAGAACTCAACAGCAAGATTTATAAGTTTTTTAACCGTTCCAAGTTCACTGGCCAGCAGGGGGCCTGATTCCTGGGCAAGGGCCTCTTTTGCAGCTATAATCAAAAAAGAAATGCTTAGAACAATTTTTTGTGTTTTCATTTATTTTCTCCTTTTAATATAGGTGGCACCCCACCCAATGGTTATTTTGTGACTTAAGGAGCGGTTTTTCGTTCTTGCAAATGTCTTTAACATGCGGGCACCTTTTTTGGAAGCTGCACCCGGCTATATGCTTGCTCGCAGATGGAACCTCTCCCTTTATCTTTACCTTGTAATCAATGCTGGCAGCAAATAGCGCCTGGGTATATGGATGAAGCGGTTTTTCGAAGATATCTTTCGTACTTGCTAATTCTACAATTTCACCAAGATACATTACAGCAATCCTCTGCGATATGTTTTTTACCACCCTTAGGTTATGCGAAATAACCAGATATGTCATATCAAGGCGGTTTTTTAGTTCATTAAGGAGATTTAGGATTTGTTTCTGCAGGAGTACGTCTAGTGATGAAACAGCCTCATCTAAGACCAGGAACTTTGGACCGTTTGCTATTGCCCTTGCAATTGCTATTCTCTGACGCTCCCCACCGGAAAACTCATGCGGGAATCTATCAAGTATATCGGTTTGTAAATGGACAAGGTTTACAAGCTCCTTTGTTCTTTGTAGTTTTTCAGCTTTATTTAAATTACCAAGGCTGATGAATGCCTCATCGATTATGCGTCTTACCCTAAAGCGCGGGTCAAGACTGCTTGATGGGTCCTGAAACACTATTTGAAAGTTCCTTCTTAGCTTCCTAAGTTCAGCCTTTGAGAGCTTATCTAAATCCTTCCCATCGAACATTATTCTACCAGCATCTTTTTCAAGAAGATGGATAATAAGTTTTGCAAGGGTTGACTTACCGCAGCCGGACTCTCCAATTAGCCCTAAGTTCTCTCCTCTTTTAACCTCAAGGGATACATTGTCAACGGCTCTCAAGTGGCCAGCAACTCTCCAGAGAAGTCCCCTTCTGATCTTAAAGAACTTCTTTAGGTTCTCAATCTTAAGTATTATATCGCTATTTAGGTTTACCATTTTTATATCTTTACTGCATCAAGTAGCTGTTTTGTGTAAGGATGCTTTGGAGCATTAAATATTTCCTTTACGCTGCCGGTTTCGACGATTGTGCCCGATTGTATTACCGCTATTCTATCTGCTATGTTTGAAACCAGTGCAAGGTCATGAGAAATAAGCAGTATAGATAAAGCACTTTTTTCTCTTATCTTCTTTAATAGTTCCAAGATCTCTGCTTGGAAGGTAACATCCAGATTGCTGGTCGGCTCATCGGCAATAAGTAGTCTTGGACCGGTCAAAAGCGCTTGAGCTATCATAACCCTTTGACACATCCCTCCACTTAACTGATG
>CAZOIE010000246.1:0-3412 GCA_964579905.1 uncultured Planctomycetia bacterium | reverse complement strand
TCTTTTCTCTTACAGGTCTAATTCTAATGTATATCCTTTTCTTAAAAATCACAAATCATACAGTATCTTTTTTTGCCACAAGCTTTTATGCATTGTCCCCAGCCTTTCTCGGGTATGCCGACAGCATAGCAAATCAACCAATCGACGATTTACTAAGATTTGCTTTTATGCTTCTTATTGTTATTGCGACGCAAACCATCAGGCCTAAAAAACAAAAAATTCTTATCTTTGCGTCTGCTTGGGCAGTGCAGTTCTTACTGTCTTTATCCTCTTTCGACTCCGTCTTTTTTGTTTATCTATGGCTAATCGGCTGGTACCTGATAGATCCGAAGTTGCGCGGCTTTAAATGGAAGATATTTCTTCTATTCGCACTTGCCCCCTTACTCGCTCATTCTCTACAGTTCATGCAGAATGTTTGGTATCTTGGTCTTGATACGGCTACGATAGATATAAAAGAAACTTTCCTCAATGAAAATAAAACCTTAGATGGATATGGTCGGATAGGCATGCTTTTTCACTCTCTAAGAACCCTTTTTGAGTATTTCTACTATTACTATTACAAAGCATTCCATCTGATCATTCTTACTCTATTTGTCCTTTATAACATATATCTAAAACTTCTTTCTGGAGACAATAGGAAAGAATTTCCTCCGATAAGACTACTAATTATATTGTTTAGTTGTGGATTATTTTTTGTAGCTATCCTTCCAAAAGCATCTGAGGCACACTACCACATAAGACAATTTATACCTTTTATATCACTTCTTGTGGGAGGAATCATATGGTCCATAATAAGACAAATTAAAGATTTCATACAAGGTAACGTAAACAATCTTAAAAAAACTCGAGCTTCGTATATTTTAGTCGCATCTGTATTGATTGTCGTTGTATGGTTTCCATTCTTCCGAGGTAAATGGGAGCCCTACTATATGTCCAAGGATCACCCGGATATACTGCTTTCCAAGGAAATCAAATCGATAGAGACTAAGTACGACCCTGTGGTTTTTACTATGAATGGGTTTGAAGAAATTTGGGATATAAATTTTGTTCCTGGCTATCCTCAAATCGACCCAATTAGCGAATACTTTGCTGGCTCTATTCCCATTTTGTGCTTTACCTCAACAACCGATCTTACAGAAGATCTAGTATACATGACGCGTGAACTTCCACACAGGTTTTCACCTATTTTAGTTACAGACAATCCAAAGTATATAGAAAATGTCCTTTATACTCTCGATAAAAAATCGGCTTTGACTTTGGAAGAACCTTCGACAGCGGGATACAACTTTACGGGTAAGTATATATTAAACCTGACGGATATTCTGAAATGGGATGAGTAGCAATATATTACTTTAGGTATGCCTTTTTGAGCTTTTCAAGAAACTCCGGTTCAACCTTATAGCCTAGATCTAAAGACCTGTTTACATTCTCACCCGCCTTCTCATATTGACCTTTTTCATAATATAAAACTGCTAGGTTCCTATAAACCTCTCCATCTCTTGGGTCTAGGTCTCTTGCTACAATAAAATCATCAATAGCCTTATCGAGCTCTCCTTTGGCAATATAAGCAACGGCCCTGTTAAGATAAGCATTTCTATAGCTTGGGTCTATCTGTATTGTATGATTATAATCCTCTATCGCCTTATCTACCTCATTCCTCCTTGCAAACAAAATAGCTGCACGGTTAAAATAGGCTCTGGGGTAACTTGGATAAATATCAATGGCCTTGGAAAAATCACTCAAGGCTTCGTCGATCTTCCCTATTTTGACATATTCAACGCCACGATTATTATAAGCATAAAAATAGGTTGGGCTAATTTCTATTGCCTTTGTGTAATCTGCTATTGCCTTCTTATATTCTCCTCTTGCACCATATGCTACTCCCCGTCCATTGTAAGCCCTTGCCTTGTTTGGGGATTTTTCAACAACATCCATCCACAGCGTAAGCTCATCCTGCCAAACTATATTTCTAGCATATGATAATGTAGAATAAAAAATAGAAACAAGGATTACTACTGCTACTATTGGGGCAAATTTACGTTTAAATAAATGGTATAGGCTACTTACAAGAAAAATACTAAAACCTACCATCGGTAAATATAGCCTATGCTCATTTATTACGTCTTGTAGTGCTATAAAACTTGAATCCGGCAATAGTGTAATAAAAAACCATACAATTCCAAATGAAACTAGTGGCTTTTTCCTAAAAAGCCAAATTGCAAAGCCCATCAAAAATGTTAGAAAAACAGCGCTTGCACAAACTGGCACATCCCAGAATGATCCATATACAGGATAATCGTAATCCAGATTTTGGTTTATTGGAAAAAAGAGCAATCTAATATATGTTACAAGCACTCTAAACTGCGTAAGAAAATAATTGCTAGATGAAATACTTATGTGTTCTGCTGCCATTAATGTATTCTTTTTGAAGAATATGGATTTTGTCATGAGCATTATGCTGGGGATAAGTAGTATTAGAAGTAAGAAAGGAATCGTGCGTTTAAGATCTCTAAACTTTGTTCTTTTAAAGAAAAAAACATCAAACAGCAATAACATAAAAGGTAGTGTAAACACTATCTCCTTTGTAAGCATGCCAAAAATGGCGCTTATAATAGATACGACATAACAAGTTCTTGATAATCCCTTCTTCGCTTCAATTAATCCTGCCTTTATATAAAAACAAAGGCTAGCCAAGTAAAATAGCACAGCCAGTGAGGTGGTACGCTGATAGATATAGGTAACAGATTGGGTCTGCATAGGATGAGTTACAAAAATTAAAGCACAAAGAAAGCTTATTAACCTATAATCTCTTGCAATGGACCTTTCCTTTATGAGGGGACTCATAAATATTAAGTTCACAAAGTACCATGCTAGCATCGTGTTAAATATATGGATAAGGAGATTGATTGTGTGATAACTTATGACGTTAAACTCGAAAAAATGGTAATTGATTGCAAAGGAAAGGAATGTAATAAATCGTGTAGGCCAAAAATTCCATATTGTTGAAATATTACTAAGATTTCTTAAGAAAAGATTCTCTGTTATATATGTAACACCATCAAAGGAAAATGGACACTTAAAGCTGTTGGAGTAAATGAGCACAGCTAAGGCAGAAAGTATAAACAAGCTTAGGACGCTTGAATTTACAATCCGAGATATTATATCCTTTGGTTTCATGGGAACATCACTCTCTTATGTAAGGTTCTTTAATAAAGCTTGGGGGTTCCTTATTGAAGTCATAGTTTAATTCCTCTAATTTCTTAATATCTTGTCTTGCTTTTTTATTTGCTCCCTTTTTAGCATAAGCCTGGCTTCTATTTAAATATGCCTCTATATTTCCCCGGTCTAGCTCAAGTACCTTTGAAAAATCGGCTATTGCTTTATCAGTCTGCCCCCTGGTAACATAGGCAAC
>CAZOIE010000245.1:0-3420 GCA_964579905.1 uncultured Planctomycetia bacterium | reverse complement strand
CATAACGGTCTTGGCGCTCTCAAACTCATAAGACCTAAAAAGTGGCTCTTTTACCTTTAAGCTTTTGTTTATCCTTTCCCTTTCTTTTAAACTTTTAAGCTTTGCTGAGATTTCTTTCCTTATAATCTCTTTTTCTTTACTCTTATTATATCTTACCCGTTTTTCCATAATAGTCAAGTGTAAAACTACCGCTTTTCCGCCCTGCGGAGGCGCAATTTAGCCAATCTTTCCTTGATTCTAGCTTCAAATCCCATATCAGACGGCCTGTAATAAGACTTCTTTTTGGGTATATACTCCTGCTGTATGAAATGGCCATCATAGCTATGTGCATACTTATAATCCTTGCCGCGGCCAAGCGCCTTTGCACCATGGTAGCTGGCATCTTTCAGGTGGTTTGGCACCTCAAAAACCTCTCCCTTTTCTATATCGCTCATAGCCTCATCGACCGCAAGATAAGCAGCATTGGATTTAGGGGCG
Organism: uncultured Planctomycetia bacterium; assembly: GCA_964579905.1. GTDB lineage: Bacteria > Omnitrophota > Gorgyraeia > VGKN01 > VGKN01 > CAZOIE01. The sequence continues at coordinate 2,943 of CAZOIE010000245.1, read as the reverse complement.
CTTGCCACATAGGTAACCGCCTGGGATAAGATTATACGCGCCTCCGGCATCCCAACGCTCTCAACAAGTGTGCATGCAGCATTTGCTACAACAAGTGCCATGGGATCGGCGTTTCCTACATCCTCAGCCGCGCATATAGCGATGCGCCTTGCGATAAACCTTATATCCTCTCCTCCATACAACATCTTGGCAAGCCAGTATACGGCGGCATCCGGGTCGGAACCACGCATACTCTTTATAAAGGCAGAGATGGTATCGTAATGGGTGTCGTCCTTTCTATCATACACTACAGCCTTTCTCTGGAGCGAATCCTCTATAACATCTACACCTATATGAATAAACTTGTCCTTTGACGTCCTTGTGGTAAGTGAGGCTATCTCTAAGGTATTTAGGGCCCTTCTTGCATCTCCATTGCTTGCCTTTGACAAAAATTCAAGGGTATTTTTTTCAACCTTTATAGGGATATTGCCGAGTCCCTTCTCTTTATCGCACAGGGCTCTTTGTAAGATGCTCACGATATCTTTATCTTGTAGCGGCTTTAATTCAAAAATATGAGAGCGGGATATAAGCGGAGATGCTATTGAAAAGAAGGGATTGTAGATTGTGGCCCCGATAAGAATCAAGGTGCCATCTTCAACCTCAGGTAACAACACATCCTGCTGCGCACGATTAAACCGGTGGATCTCATCTATGAATAGAATCGTTCTCTTCGGGCGATTTTTAGACTCCTTTATTATCTTCTTAAGCTCGGAGACATTAGAGGATACCGCATTAATTCTCTCAAAGTGGGATTTCGTGATATTTCGTACTATATAGGCGAGGGTTGTTTTACCTGTACCGGGGGGGCCGTATAGTATTAGACTTGTTAATTTGTCGGATTCAATAAGCCGATTTAAGAGCTTTTCCTTGCCGACAATATGACCTTGACCAACAAACTCATCAAGATTAACTGGCCTTACCCTGACGCTTAGTGATTCAAAGCTATCAGAGGTTTTTCTTTTTGTTTCAAATAAATCCATGGCCATAAAAAATCCCCGCCTTATGCCGTCTGATCAGGAAATCTTTGAACCCGTGGGTCCACGTGGGCACCCTATTAAACGCTTCATGCTTCCCTGAATAATTTTAGGGCATGCAATCTACATCTAAGCATCGGGTTCCCTTTTATAAGGTGTTGGCTCAAAGATTTACCCAAACATAACGCACATAGCAGGGATATTTATCTCTACTAAAGACTTATCACAGTTTAGATCAAAAATCAATATCTATCTCTCTCTTACCTGCGCACCGAGTGTCTTCGTAAGTGTCGTTATTATGCTTAAATGTAGTTTATTTACCTCATCATCTGTGAGGGTCCTGTTATCTGACTGATACTCTATAGAATACGCAAGACTCCTCTTACCAGAAGGAACCTGCGCGCCCTCATACAGGTCAAATAACCTTATCTCCTTTACCAGATCGTTTGAAGATTCTCTGATTACCTTTATTATGCTATCCGAACTTACGTTCCTATCTATAATCAGCGATATGTCTCTCTTTATAGACGGAAACTTTACTATAGCTGTAAAATATTTATCACAGTTTATAGCATTAAATAGAGCATTAAAATCTAAGTCGAGAACAAATAAATCCTCTTTGATGTCAAAAGCACTAAGTAAATCTGATTTAAGCTGACCTATAATACCAAGTGGGTTAGTACTCCTATCGGCATATATACCGCACGAAGTATTGCTAGATAGAATTTTGTCTGGCTCTTTCTTAAATTCATAATTGGTTATGCCTAGCATCCTGAACAACTCTTCAAGAGCACCTTTTAAGTCAAAAAAATCCACCTTTCTCGACCTTTGACTCCACCCAACATCCTTTATGCCACCAAGTGCACCTGCTATATGTAATTCCTCCTTATAAGCGTTCTTTTGCTTTCTGTAAACATTTCCAATCTCAAAAATATTTATAAGGCTCTCTCTATGATTTAGATTAAATAGAGCGGTGTTAATAATACCGCCTATTAGCGTGGGCCTCATAACGGCCTGTTCAATTGAAAGCGGATTGCTTATAGTAACCAACGTTTCTTCATCCTTTAATCCAAGCTTATCAAGAAGCTGTGAACTCACTAAGCTATAGTTCATAACCTCGTTAAAACCAAGTGAAACCAATATATCTTTGACAAGGCCTACAGCTTTTCTACTAGAGCCGGTATTAGGTACATCATCCGCTATAAGAGCCTTTGGAATCTTTGAGGGAATCTTATCATATCCATATAGCCTAGCGATCTCCTCTATTAAATCTATCTCTCGTGCTAAATCCTTCCTGGTATCGTCTACGATAACCCTAAACATATCCTTTTTTGCCTCTATCTTAAGACCCAGGTTATTAAGGCTCATGCTGATAAAGCTCTTTTTAATATCAACGCCTAAAAGTTTATTTAATCTTAACGATATAATCCTTTTCTTCTTGGTAGCTCCACTTGCACTCTCGAACATCTTGGATATTACTTTGGCATCGGCGATATCCAGTATCAAATTGGTGGCCCTATCAGAACAAAGTACCACATTCTCCCACGAAACATCCCTTTCAAATCTATATGAGGACTCACTTGCAAGCGCAAGCTTTCTCGCTGTTTTTCTTATGGCAGTAGGTTCAAAATAGGCGCTTTCAAGAAGAATATTCTTCGAAGAGGTTGTTACCTCTGTATCCAACCCGCCCATAACACCTGCTATTGCAACAGGCCTTTTCTCATCCGCTATAACCAGGGTATTCTCATCTAGAATGCAATTTGAACCATCTATGACAACCATCTCCTCATTCTTCTTGGCCTTCCTTACAATAACCTTATTGCCTATAAGTTTATCAAGGTCAAAGGCATGAAGGGGCTGTCCGAATTCAAAAAGGCAGTAATTGGTTATATCTACTATATTGTTTACCGGCCTTAATCCTATAGCTTCA
>CAZOIE010000244.1:0-3425 GCA_964579905.1 uncultured Planctomycetia bacterium | reverse complement strand
CCCCCCGAATCATCTGTCTGGTTAGGACCGTAGGAGTATATATCGAAGGTTGAGGTGTTATTTGTACCTGGGGATGTATAAATGTATGCATTTCCCCATGAATCGATGAATGAGCCTGAGCTAAGCTCAGCGCTCTTAAACTGCATATATGGACCATTCCAGCCAGATTGCGCGCTTGGGCCGGTAAGCTCAGTAACCATAGTGGAATTTCCGCCAGATGGAAATACCCCACAATCAGACTCATACATACTCAGAGCCGTTTCTAAAGAAGCAATGCCTGCCTTCGCTTTTGCGATCAATGCCTTTTTCCTGACAACCAGCACTGTACCGGAGACCGCACTTGCTAAAATTAGGGTTATGGCCATAACCACTATAAGCTCTATGAGCGTAAATCCTTTTTTATGTTTCATAACAAACCACCTTAACTTAATGTTGTAACAAGTGAAAGAAGCGGTAGAAGCATTGATATTATAATAAATCCCACTATTATACTAACCATTACAATCAAGAAAGGCTCAAGTATTGCCGTAAGGCCTGTTATGGTCGCCTCCACATCATCTCCATACGTATCTGCCACCTTTAATAGCATTGAATCAAGCTTTCCGGTTTCCTCGCCGACATCTATCATATTAACAACAACTGGTGGAAAAATACTGCTTTTTGCAAGAGGCTCTGATATAGTATCACCCTCTCTAATACTATCGTGTATCTTACTGATGGCGTTGCTAAATACGAGATTGCCTGAGATATCCTTTGCAATATCCAGTGCATGAAGAATTGGAACGCCGCTCCTTATGAGCGTACCAAAGGTCCTAGCAAACCTAGCCACTACCACTTTTCTTAAAAGAGTTCCAAATAAAGGCAACCGCAATTTAATACTGTCAGTTTTAAGACGAATCACAGGTGATTTTTGTAGCTTTTTGTAAATCAATACAATAGCAATAAGAGCAAAAATTATTAAATACCACCTGTGCTTCAATAGATTGCTTACTGACAATAAGATAAGTGTTGGAGTGGGCATATCAACCCCAAGTTCTGAAAATATACTCATAAACTTTGGAACAACAAATGTGACCAAGCTGGTTAATATAAGCGCTGTTATTAGAACAACAAATATAGGATACATAAGTGCTGCGCGAATTCTGCTTGATAGGCGCTGTGTCCTCTCTGAGAAGTCAGCTAATCGAATTAATACAACCTCAAGCACTCCTCCCATCTCTCCTGACTTAATCATGTTGATATAGAGAGATGAAAATACCTTTGGGTATTTGCTTAGTGCATCGGATAGACTTAAACCCGATTCAACATCTTTAGAGACATCGCTAAGTACATTTCGAAAATACCCAGGCTTTTGCTGATCTCTTAAGATATTAATACTTCTTAAAACTGGAACACCAGAGGTATTAAGTGTTGCAAACTGCCTTGTAAAAAGAGCAAGCTGCTTTTGACTTACATGTGAAAAGGAAAATTCCCTAGTGGATAAAGAGCTAAGTAATGAGGATTTTTTAAGCCCTTTTCCTAGAGCAGATTTCCCATCAAGTTCATGAACCTGAACCGGAAAAAAAGAAAGCTCTCGTATCTTAACTATGGCATTGTTTAGATTATCTGCCTCAACCTTATCTAATACCTTCTTCCCAGACTTGTCTATCGCTTCAAAAGTAAATACAGGCATAACTTCCTTCCTTATTTTGTATCATCTAGGGTAGTACCTCGCAAGAGGTGCTTCCTTATTTTATATTATCTAGGGTGCTTCCTTTATTTCAGTTAAGCATACAACCACTAAGTATACATTTGCGTTTCTCGTAACACCTCATCAGGGGTAGTAATACCCTCTAGAATCTTATTAATCCCATCCTCTCTTAACGTTCTCATCCCATGCGAAATAGCTTGATTTCTTAGCAGTGCAGTGTGCACCTTTTTCATTATTAGAGATTTTATTTCATCGTTCATAATCAAAAGTTCGAATATACCTGTTTGTCCCTTAAACCCCGTATTGTTGCATAGGTTACAGCCTTTTCCCTTGTAAAACTTTTTACCTCTAATTCTATCCTCAAAGCCCAACTCCTCTATCACAACTTCCTCGGGAGTATACTCAACCTTACAATTTTTACAGATAGTTCTTACAAGACGCTGTGATACAACCGCCTCAAGCGTTGAATTAAGAAGAAAGGGTTCAACCCCCATATCTATAAGGCGTGTGACGGTACCAGGAGCATCATTGGTATGAAGCGTACTAAATACCAAGTGACCTGTAAGTGAAGCTTGAATAGATATCTGCGCTGTTTCAGAATCTCGTACCTCTCCAACCATTACAATATCCGGATCATGTCTTAATATATGCCTAAGTGCCTGAGCAAATGTGAAATTTATCTTCGGTCTTATGGTAATTTGAATAACACCATCAATATCATACTCAACAGGGTCCTCTGTTGTAATAATTTTTCTATCAACCTTATTTACATTTTTGAGGGCAGCATATAATGTGGTGGTCTTACCGCAACCTGTAGGGCCTGTTACCAAAATTATGCCATTTGGTTTTTCTATAAGCTTTTCTATGACAAGTTTTTCATCATCCCGAAGACCAAGCTGACTAAGAGATAGCCCCATCTTTCCTTTATCAAGGACTCTAATAACAACACCTTCACCAAAAACTGTTGGTAACGTTGAAACCCTAAGATCAACATCTCTACCCTCTATCTCCATCAATATCCTACCATCCTGTGGAAGACGGTTCTCAGCTATATCCATGCTTGCCATTACCTTAATCCTGGATGTAAGTGCAAGATTCAAGCTCTTTGGTGGTTGCATAACGTCAAACAATACACCATCAACTCTGTACCTTACCTTTATACCATCCTCAAAAGGTTCTAAATGTATGTCGGTTGCACGATCCTTAATGGCTTCTAATAATATAAGATTAAGGAGTTTGACTACCGGGGTCTGGCTTGCAAGCTCTTGAAGTTTGTCGATATCCGCTATGTTCTTTAATGTAGCCTCATTAACGCCACTTGAAGCAACCTCTATATCTTTCAAAATTTCCTCAAAAGATTCTTCGTGCGTTCCGTAGTATTTCTTAAGCGCACGTTCTATCTGATCCTTCGACGAAGAAACCCTATTTACCTCACAATCTAACATAAATCTTAAATCATCAATCAAATTTACATTCAAGGGATCTGACATAACAATCGTCAGTGTGTTATTTTCAAACTTAATAGGTATGATTTCATAAACCTTAGCAAGAGAGGAAGGAATTTTTTTTATTACCCTCTTAGGTATTTCAATATCATCTAGACTTACAAATTCTATGCCCGCCTGAACCCCAAGCACATCAAGAACATCCTGCTCCTTGACAAATCCCAGCTCCACCAAAGTCCTACCGAGTGGATGTCCGGTCTGTTTTTGTTCCTCAAGACCTATCTCAAGCT
>CAZOIE010000243.1:0-3438 GCA_964579905.1 uncultured Planctomycetia bacterium | reverse complement strand
AAAGAGATGTTTTTTATGATAAGAAAACATAAGTTGTATTTCCTAGCCCCTATATTTATTACACTTGCATTTTTGGCGTTTCTTGTTTACTACATAGGTCCTACAGTCATAATATCCTTTATTTATGCTGGGGTTTAAAGAGATTTTAAGTAGTTACTAAATGAATATATTAGGTATATCATGTTTTTATCATGATTCAGCAGCTTGTCTTTTGCAGGATGGAAAGATAGTTGCTGCTGCTTCCGAAGAGAGGTTTAATCGTCAGAAATACTCACAAGTTTTTCCTATAAATGCAGTTAATTTCTGCCTACAGGCAAAAGATTTAACAATTTATGATATTGACTATATTGGATTTTACGAAAAACCCTTTCTGAAATTTTCCAGAGTAATCTTAGATCACTTAAACTCATATCCTCTTTCATTAAAAAGCTTTCTTAACACAATTCCATCTTGGCTTCAAGATAGACTTATAATGCCGCTTGTATTTAAAAAAGAACTTGGCTACGAAGGGAAAGCCTTGTTTATCAAGCATCATCTTTCCCATGCTGCAAGCGCATTTCTTGTTTCCCCATTTAAAGAAGCTGCTATTCTAACATGTGATGGGGTTGGTGAGTGGGCTACGATGACACTTGGAGTTGGAAGGAAAAATAAGATTGAAATTTTTAAAGAAATGCACTATCCGAATTCTCTAGGGTTACTTTACACAGCAGTTACAACTTACCTTGGCTTTAAGGCACATAGCGGAGAAGGGAAGGTAATGGGTTTAGCAGGTTACGGTAAACCCTCCTATCTCGATCAGTTTAGAAAGATAGTTAATGTTAAGAATGATGGTAGCTTTAGAATGGATGATAGTTTTTTTGGTTTTAATAAAGGTTCAAAAATGTACAGTGGTAAATTTATAAAGTTATTTGGAAGAGCGAGAAAATATGAAGATAAAATAGAACAAAGACATTATGACATTGCTTCAAGCCTTCAGAAATTTTTGGAAGAAACTCTAATTATAATCGCAAAAAATCTCTACAGACAAACAAAAATGGACAATTTATGTCTTGCCGGAGGTGTTTTTTTAAATTGTGTAGCAAATTCAAAGATTCTAGAAGAAACAGATTTTAAAGAAATTTTTATACAACCTGCAGCAGGTGATTCAGGAGGAGCCCTAGGAGTTGCTTCTTATATATATCACTCTATTTTAAAAAAACCAAGAGACTATATGATGGAAGATGCATATCTTGGCCCTTACTTTACACATAAGCAGATAGAGCGAAGTTTAGCGAATCGTAAACTTGGATTTAGAAAACTAACTGATTCTGATTTATTTAAGTATATTGCAAGGCAGCTATCGTTAGATAAAATAGTTGGCTGGTTTCAAGGAAGGATGGAATTTGGTCCCCGGGCCCTGGGGAATAGGTCTATTTTAGCAAATCCTCGTAATCCCAAAATGAAAGATTTGTTGAACTTGAAAGTGAAAAATAGAGAATCCTTCAGGCCTTATGCGCCTGCTGTATTGGAAGAAAAAGCAAAAGAGTTTTTTGAACTTAAATATTCTTCCTCATTTATGTTATTGGCACCTAATGTAAAAGAAGATAAACAAGGCGTAATACCCTCTGTAACTCATGCCGATGGTACTGCCAGAGTGCAAACAGTAAGCAAAATCACAAATCCAAAATTTTGGTACTTAATAAAGGAATTTGAAAATATAACACACATACCTCTAATTATAAATACCTCTTTTAATTTAAGAGGCGAACCTATAGTCTGTACGCCAGAAGATGCTATAAGTTGCTTTGAGAAAAGTCAGATAGATTGTCTAGTTCTAGGTAATTGTATTGTTGAGAAGGTGCAAGCCTGAGAAAATTATGCAGAAAAAATCTATGAAACAAAAGATATTTGTAACTCTACTTGGATTCTTATTATGCATAATCCTCCTTGAAATAGGAATACGCCTAGGAGGGTTCATACTCCTATCTATGCAGGAGCACAGGAATAAGCCCTCTATTAAGCAGAAAGATTCATACAAGATACTTTGTCTTGGAGACTCCATGACAGCTTTTGGATATCCTAAGCTGCTTGAAGAAATTCTGAATAATAGAGTTAAAGGCGTAGCTTTTAAGGTCATAGATAAAGCAAAACCGGGTACGAATTCAGAATTTGTAATATCAACGTTAAAAAAAAATCTGGATAAATATAATCCTAATATGGTAATTGTTATGATGGGTTTTAATGATGAAGTACATTTATTGCCATATGGTAAAATTCCCACATCAAAAGAAACACTATTTAAAACATACAAATTGGCAAAAATTCTTTGGTATCATATGCTAAATAAGATAAAGGAATTGGGTATTTTTTCGGTTGGTGAAAGAGAGCAGCATGGTAAAGTCGAAAAAGAGGTGCTGGGAAGAAGGGGTTATCCTAAAGAAGCTGCTGCGAAAAAGAATAGATATAGAGAAAATATGAAGGTGGCATCAGGAAACAGTATAGCACGCTACATTGAATTAGGATGTCGCTACATGGATCAAAGAGATTTTACTAGAGCCAAGGAGTTCTTTAAAAAAGTCCTTGAAATTAACCCAGAAAATAATAAGGCACGTATTAGATTAGGATGGTGCTGTATTAATCAAATGAATCTTATTGAAGCTGAAATAGTATTCAAGAAAGCTATAGAGGTGGATCCAAAAAATTTTGATGCATATATTGGATTAGGAGTGCGCTATAGATATCAAGGAATGCATGATAAAGCTGAGAAAATGTTCAAAAAATCCCTAGAGATTAATCCTGGGAATGACAAATTATATTTAGAGTTAGGTTGGTGGTATATTGAGCAAGATAAATATAATAATGCCATCCAAATGTTCAAAAAATCCCTAGAGATAAACCGAGAAAATGATGTGGCATATATTGGGTTAGGTGAATGAGAGTGTTTACAAGCATATTATGATAAAGCTGAGAAAATGTTCAAAAAAGCCATTGAAATTAACCCAGAAAATAATAAAGCGCACATTAGATTAGGATGGTTATATAGAGATGAAGGAAGATACGATATAGCTGCAGACATGTTTAACGCAGCTATAAATTTCGATAAGATAACTTCAAATAATGAAGGCATCTATGCTAATTTAAGTTATTGTTATTATCAGCTAGGAAAACATAAATTAGCGAATGAAATCTCAGCAAAACTAGAAAAACTCAGGCTAGGATACTATAATCCTATGACTTATCGTAACTATCGTAAACTTAAAGAAATTGTAGATAAGAGGAACATAAAGCTAGTATGTATGCAGTATCCTATGAGAAACATAAAATTATTAAAAAAAATGTTTGATAATAACAGGAATATTATTTTTGTTGATAATGAAATGATATTCAAAAACGCTGTAATCAAATTAGGTTACAATGAGTATTTTGAAGATATATTTGGCGGGAATTTTGGCCATTTTA
>CAZOIE010000242.1:0-3446 GCA_964579905.1 uncultured Planctomycetia bacterium | reverse complement strand
TATCTCCAAAAAGGTGCTAGCCCAGACAACCCAGGCTATGCATGAGGCAAATCTTCTGATTTATGTATGTGATGTAACCGATGGCGTATTGCCTCTAGATATAGAGATCTCAAATCTCCTTCGGAAGTTTCAGAAAGAGGTTATACTGGCTGTTAATAAGGTTGATAATAAAAAGCTGCTTGACTATGTAGGCGAATTCTATCAGTTGGGCTTAAGTGATCCACTACCTATTTCAGCAACATGTGGTGTTGGTATCAAGCAACTGCTAAACGACATAATCGAATACGCCTCATCCAAAAAGATTACTAAAGAGCAAGATCTGGTAAAGATTACTATATGCGGGAGACCCAATGTTGGAAAATCATCATTTTTAAACTATTTACTGGGAGAGGAGAGAATTATTGTCAGCGAGATTCCCGGCACAACAAGGGATTCGGTCGATATATTTTTCAAGAAGGATGATCAAAATTTTTTATTGGTGGATACAGCGGGCATAGTGCATAAGAAAAAGATCAAGGATAATGTCAGTTTCTATAGCAAGGTAAGAACCATTGAAAGTATTAGAAAATCAGATGTTTGCATTGTACTTACAGATGCAAAGGAAGGTCTTTTTAGTGACGATAAAAAGATTATTAAAACTGTGATAGATGAGGGTAAATGTTGTATAATAGCGGTAAATAAATGGGATTTGATTGAAGATATTTTGTCAAATCAGTATCAGGCCTACCTGGTGGATAAGTTCTCATTGCTATCGAATTACCCGATAATCAATACTTCAGCAAAAACAGGTCTTAATATAGTTGGAATCTTGGATATCGCGCAAGAGGTGCATAAAAATTCACTTACAAAGGTTACCAAAGAGGAATTGTCCGAGTTCGTAAAACAGGACTCAACAAATTTAATAAACCGACTTAACTCAAAAAGGGTTAAATTTTTTCAAGACCAAGTAGCGCCGCCAACATTTAATGTTGTGCTTAATAAATCTAAGCCAATTAAAAAGGAAATTTTGCGTTATATTGAAAACAGGCTGAGGGAAAAATTTGACTTTTTCGGAACACCGATTAGAATTGGCTTAAAGAGGAAAAGCAAATAAGATGGATATAGGTTTTTTGCTAATTGGTATGCTTGGAGCCTACCTTATAGGTTCGATTCCCGCCGGCTTCATACTGGTAAAGTTCATTAAGAAGGTGGATATAAGGGACTATGGGAGTGGAAACGTAGGTGCAACCAACGCATCTCGCGTAATCGGAAGACTCCCAGCCATATGTGTTTTATTATTTGATGTTGTCAAAGGAAGCCTTATGGCTTCATTGTTTGCAATCTACATGAGCGATTATATAGTTGCTATTGATTTACAGATAATAAAAATTGCTTTTTCATTCTGTGTAATAAGTGGTCACATTTGGCCAATATTTTTAAAGTTTAAGGGAGGTAAGGGAGTTGCAACATCAGTTGGCGTATTGCTAGCATTAGATGTGAGACTTTCTGTTGTAGCAATCGGCATCTGGTTGGCTGTAGTATTTATTACGAGATATGTATCCCTTGCTTCGATAATTGCATGTATATCTACACCGCTGATATTTCTTTTATTTAATCGAGCATTAAGTCTTATTATTTTCTGCTGCACATTGGCGTTAATGGTAACCTGGAAGCATAAGGCCAATATCAGACGTCTGATAGAGGGCACAGAAAGTAAGATTTTTAATAAATCAAAGACGCTATAGAGCCGCAAGGTTAGTATAAAAAAAAGCTAGATCGATACTATTGACTTTTATCAATTTATAATTATACTATTTATTAGAGAGTAACAAATATTTTTTTTGCCTTATAACTAAAGACATTTTAAAATAGGTAAACAAAGTCGTAAAAGGCAAACCAGTCGTGAGGCTGGGACGTCCACCAAAATCGTGGACCCCTCTCAAGATGCGAGGGGCAAAGCCACGGGTCACCAAGTGATAGCCGGGTTGCCGATAAAAAGGTAGTCCGGTTTTATGTTTAAAAAGGGGCCTAAAATGCATGAAGTTTTCTACAGGAACCTAACGTCAGAGGATAAGAGGCATGCAATTATGTCGGTGAGGGAGGTTTTTGATACCAATGGCCTAGTTACCACTGCCGAGAAGCAGTGTGTATATGTGATAAAAAGTGTATCCGACCGCAAGCTAAACAAACAACAAGTAGATTATGGAGATGTTTCTGATGTTCTCCCACCCGGAAGAAAAAAGGAATTTTTCCTTGTGAGATCACACAACTCCGCAAGATGCAATGACAGTTTTTCCGTTAAGGTATTGGGAGATTTCTGCTGTGTGATTGAAAGTCGGATTTATTGTATTTCATTTAAGTACACGATGAAGATTTCGCACGAGAAAAAGTATGTTCATTATTAATTAGGAGCATAAGATGAAACCTAATCATAGCGAGAAAAGAAAGCATAAAAGAGTGAGGGCGAACCTCGTCTATCTTGGCAAGACTTGCGGAAAGGGTAGTATATCAAAGGATGTAAGCCTGGGCGGATTAAAGCTCTTGAACAACTTCGTACCAAAGACAGCAAAAATTATGGTCGAGATATACCTAGAAGAGAAGAGCCTTCCAATCACAGCAAAGGCGCAGGTTGTGTGGGTGCAAAAGGTTCCCTTCTGCGACAAGTACTACCTAGGAGCCAAGTTTATTGAAATGTCAACAGAGAATCTAAAGCGTCTCAAGCGCTTTGTCGACCGCAAGCTCAAGCTATTAGCAGCATAACACCTCACCACAGTCCAACTAAACCAACTTCAATACCCACCTAATTCTATTACTTTTAATAGTAAACTTAAAACTATAAGTCTTTTCTATTGACCATATAATTTAATTATGATATAAACTAGAGCTATTATTGCATTTTGAGAGGCTGGTTAAATATGAAAAAGATTGGTGTTATAGGAGATGGTGGTTGGGGTACAACACTGGCTATCCTTTTGTGTAGCAACGGGTTCTGTGTTAAGGTCTGGGGGCCGGATCCTGAGTATATTAAGTTACTTAACAAGGGCAAGATAAACACAAAATTTTTGCCCGGGGTTACCCTTCCTCCTGAACTTGTATTTACAGATGATGTTTCTGAAGTGGTAAAAGAGGCCGAATTTATAATTATAGCAACACCCTCACAGTATGTGAGGGAAGTGTTAAATAAATTAAAAGCTTGTAATTTGGGAGGCGTTAAGATAATAAGTGCCTCGAAGGGTATTGAGATATCGACCCTAAAGAGAATGTCTGAGGTTATTAGTGAGGTTTTAGATAAGGCTTCTGTTTCAGTAATCTCAGGTCCCTCAATAGCGTTGGAGGTTGCTAGGGGACTACCTGCTGCTGTCGTATGCGCTTCAAAAGACCAAGGAACGTTAAAGTTAGCCCAGAAGTCCCTTAATAGCGATAGGTTTTGTGTTTATACAAATGACGTTGTTGTTGGTGTAGAGCTT
>CAZOIE010000241.1:0-3451 GCA_964579905.1 uncultured Planctomycetia bacterium | reverse complement strand
AGAAGTTTTTCAGCAGAATCATTTATTAATACAATCAGGTGCTATCGATTCTTCTTTTTATGCCGGTTCTTACGAAGACGTTTTTTTCTTTTATGAGTCGCCATCTTATGGCGCTTACGCTTTTTACCGCAGGGCAATTGCTCCTCTTAAGTTAAAATTGTTAAAATGATGTTTCATACTTTAACATCCTTTACTGCTGTACGCAACTTTGGAGAAGGTTTAAAAGTCGGTACAGTCCTTGCTTCCACTTGGACAGGTTGACCGGTACGTGGATTTACCGCCTTGCGGGCGGCTCGTCGAACACAACGGTAGGTTCCAAAGCGACGGAGTTCAACAGTTCCGCCTTCAGTCAATTCTTTTTCAATTGACTTCAAAATACCTTCAAATACAACAGCCACTTCGGTTCGGGTCAAACCGGTGGCATTGGAAACTTGTTCGACGATATCGGCACGGTTCATAATAATCTCCTATGTTTCTAATTAGTGTTTGCAATCGTAAAAGATAAGATTTATTCTATAGTTCCGCAAGTTTTTTTTAAGTAATAAAGATAAGTTTTGCAGTTATCTGATAATGTGTTATATTTCTTAACTCAAGTCTATGATTTAACCTTTGAGTCTGGAATTGCTATTATTAATCTGTTATTATAGTATAAAAGTAGATTTGAAAAAGAGTTTGGCATTTTTGAAGGAACCAATTGCGAAAAGTTATAGCAGGCACTCGCGGTAGTAAGTTAGCGTTAATGCAGACAAACTTCGTAGTTCAGACATTAATCGAACGTTTGAATCTCGAGGTGGAAATCAAGATTATTCGTACTAAAGGCGACAAAGACAGGAACATACAGCTATCTTATACTGATGAACCGGGAGTTTTTACACGAGCCATTGAGAAGGAACTTCAAAAGGGAAATATCGACGTTGCTGTTCATTCGCTAAAGGATCTGCCTCTACAGCAACCTTGTGATCTTATAGTTGCTGCGTTTCCGACTCGAGCCGATCCCGGTGAAACGCTAGCAATTTTCCCTAATGTTCTGGATCTTGATGAAGATAACATACCTATTCGTAAGAGCGCTATAGTTGGAACTGGATCGCCGCGCCGTGCAGCTCAGATAAGTGGACTTCGCAATGATTTGACTATCAAACCTATTCGTGGCAACATAACCACACGTATTGAAAAAATACGCGACCATGAATATGATGCCGTGATATTTGCTGTGGCTGGATTAGACAGATTAAATCTTTTCCCGGATGACTTAGTATTTCATTCGTTAGATATTAAGCATTTTCCACCCGCTCCAGGTCAGGGCGCGCTTGCAGTCGAAATGCGTAAGGATGATCCGGATATCCAAAACGTCCGCAAAATACTGAACGATCCTTTAACTGAAACCTGTGTTACAGCGGAACGAAAGTTATTGGAACTATTCGGTGGCGGCTGTTCACTACCGTTAGGCGCATTAGTACAGAAGATTGACGATCAGTTCGAATGTACAGGCTTTATATCAATAAACAACAAACCACGCTGGGCAAAGATAACTTGCAAAGATGTATACAAAGGAATTGAACAGCTATGGGAAAAACTGAATAATGTCTGACCGAAAACCATCTCTCTGTCATTTCTAAAATGGCTGTATTCTAATTAACTTGTCAATACAACATTGTCCTTCCTGCAAGATCGGGAATCTAGTTCGTTAATAGATAATGTGTTATGTATCTCTGAATTCCTGCTTTCGCGGGAATGACAAGATAATCCACTGGAATGACAAGACAAAATAAAACAAACTCCGCGCACTCCGCGGTTAAAAAGAAAGAACCACAAACATGGCATTTCCAACAGACAGACCACGCCGTTTGAGGCGCACATCGACAATACGGCGGCTTGTTCGAGAGACAACGATAAGTACTGACGATCTTATCCAACCTCTTTTCATCATAGAAGGATCAGGTATCAAGCAACCGATAGATTCCCTTCCCGGTCAATACCACTTTACACCGGATTTGGTGGCTGAGGAATCTAAACGAATATTAGATACGGGTGTCCCGGGCATCATTCTTTTTGGCATTCCCGATAAGAAAGATGCAGCCGGTAGCAGCGCATGGGATGAAAACGGTGTCATACAACAGGCAGTTCGTCAAATCAAACGAGCAGCGCCTGAGTTAGTGGTGATTACTGATCTCTGCCTGTGCGAATATACGGATCATGGGCACTGCGGCATGATAGTCGATGGTGAAATAAACAATGACGCCACATTGGAATTACTTTCAAAAACAGCCGTCAGTCAAGCAATTGCAGGCGCCGATATTATCGCGCCTTCAGATATGATGGATGGACGGATCGGCGCTGTGAGACGCGGATTGGATCAAGCCGGTTTCACTTCGACAGCCATCCTTTCTTATGCAGCAAAATATGCATCCGTCTTTTACGGACCGTTTCGCGATGCTGCCGGATCCGCGCCATCATTCGGAGACAGACGCGGTTATCAGATGGATCCGGTGAATCGCCTCGAAGCATTGCGGGAAGTTGCGCTCGATCTTGAAGAAGGCGCGGATATGATTATGATTAAACCGGCTCTGCCTTATCTTGATGTATTACATGAAGTGAAGCGTCGATTTGAGCGTGTGACCGCAGCATACCAAGTCTCCGGTGAGTACGCAATGATCGAAGCCGCGGCTGAAAAAGGCTGGTTGGACCGTCATCGAGCAATTTGCGAAATTTTGATTTCTATAAAGCGAGCTGGTGCCGATTTTATCTTAACCTATTGGGCGGTTGAAGCCGCGAAGTGGATAAATGATGGAAACTTCGACTGGTAAGGATAAAAAGTAGGGGCAAATAATTATTTGCCCCTACGATCACCCCACGCAATAACAGACAACAAATTCTACCTAACCAAAACCAACTTCACAACCTTCCGCACATCACCCGCCTGCCACACCGCCAGGTAAATCCCCGCCGGTTGATCCAGCGCATTCCAGGTATGCGCATATCTTCCTGCCGGTTGTTTCGCTTCTACCAGACTCGTAACTATACGACCGCTAATATCATAAATCGCTAATGCCACATTAGCTTCGCAAGGAAGATAAAACGAAAGATTCACCGATGAGTTAAACGGATTCGGTGAGGGCGGATACAACATCGGTTCCATCGGCAGTAGTTCGACATTCGACTCCGGAGCGCTAACCGGTGGAATCACAGTAATTTCCCACAAAATACTATCCATCTCGCCGCCGTCCCAAACATAAGATACAACCTCATGCAAACCGGTGTCCGGGAAGGCAATACTCGCTATCCGAACATCAATTTCCAGCGTATCTTCGTTCAGTTTCCAGTAGTATGACAGCGAGTCTGAATTGTCATTGAATGGAGTGACGGCGAATTCGATAGTCGTATCGACAGGAACCGTCAACGAAGTTCTGTCCGGCAGGTAAAACCAGATCACGGATCTGACATCGATATTCCA
>CAZOIE010000240.1:0-3453 GCA_964579905.1 uncultured Planctomycetia bacterium | reverse complement strand
ACCGATTGTCGGAAAGGCAGTTGTTGCATCAGTCGATCCGCCACCACCTTCGGAAGAGAAAGATGAACCAAAAGAGCAACCGGCAAAGATCGTGCATCGAGATTCACCACACGGATTCACACCATCACCAACAGTCGGGGTTCTGCAGAAGCCATGCAGTTCGGAGTGCTTCAATACGCAGTACTATCATGCACGCCACTACGCGCTGGATATGCAGGAGAGAGGAGGAGGCCCGATCTATGCTGCAGAAGATGGAGTAGTAATCCGTTCTGATTACGGATGGAATGGTGGGTATGGAAACGTAGTCGAAGTTGATCATGGAAATGGTCTGGTCACGTTGTATGCGCACAACAAGGAGCACTACGTTCAGGAGGGAGATCTGGTCAAACGGGGACAGACCATTGCATGGATGGGTAATACAGGTCTTGTGTACGGAAGCACAGGAATCCACGTTCACTTTGAGGTTCGGCTGAATGGAGTGAAAAAGAATCCAATTTTATATCTGGAATAGGCCTAAATTTGTTGTCTACGAGAGGATTTTTCGGTAACGTTCCGAGGCTTTTCCATGCCATTAAGGGGTAGGGGAAAGTAATTGTCCCCCTTCGTCCCGCATCCGCGGGACTACGGAGGACAAAGGACCTTGGGTCTCGCACTGCGCACTGCGTGCTTGTGCTCAACTCCAATTCGCCTTTGGGGGCATAGCTCAGCTGGTTAGAGCGTCCGCCTGTCACGCGGAAGGTCGAGGGTTCGAGTCCCTTTGTCCCCGCCACCTATCACTGTTCTTCTTGCACCACTCTGAGATTACCAAAGCATCAGGTTTATTTTTTTGTGCCATAGGACCACGCATTGTGTGAACCATCCCGCTAGTTGCACAGAACTGGGGGAGTTCTTCATATTTTTCTCTGTAAGCTTTTGCAGATTCCTCAGCACGATTTAGCCACCCGGATGTGTATCCACCAAAAGTATTCGCTTGCTCACGTATAAGTGGAAGGTAGAGATGAGAAAGAATCATCTCAGCATTATCCGGCATGTGTGACAGTCCAACGTGATACCTTTTGTTCATTATTTCAGGAACACATCCTTGATTCGTAGGCACACCAAGGAACTGATAAATTCGCTTAAGTAAACCCTCAGGATCTTTTTGTATCTCATCAAAGAAACCAACAAAGATTTGTTCACGAGAAAAATGTTGTGACCAATTTTCCAGCATACGAACGTAGTCACTACGTACTTTTGAAACTTGTGATTGGACATGAAAAAGAAGCTTCTCTAATGGAATCTCATCAACATTGCTAATATTGTGCACTTTCATAAAGTACATACATGCATGAGACCATGCACGCTCAATGGGATTACGTATGATGAATATAATTTTTGGGTCAGGATAAATCTTTTTAATATGCATTATTCCTTCGTCTGGCAGGGAGCAATGTGTAGCACCAATTTCCCCTAAAAAACGTTCATCACGATTCTCAAAAAGAGATCTATACCAATCGTCTGATCGAGAGCACAAAAAATATCTGATCTCCCATGGCATGTTTAAAATTCTTTTTCCGCAAAGATGATTTCTCAGACACTTTTTCATATTAGAACGCCACCCGCTGTTGAATATATTTTTGTTGGCGATTCGTTCACGCAGTGATATCAGGTTTTCTAAATAGTAAGATTCATCAAAGTACTGCAGCTCCTTAATCGGCGGTAGCCATATATCGGGATGGGTCTTCAGGTTTTCATGTAACCACGTGCTTCCGCTACGGGCAGTCCCGATACCAAGGAGATTTGGAGATCGCATGGGGCAATATAGTATCAGATCCCCAATTTTTACTTTTGATCTCTCTACTCTGCTACGATGCCCTCAATGCGACATGCATTGATTATCGCTTGCTTAATCGTATTTCTGCCTGTGTCTGCTCATGCGCAGGAGATAAAACGCCATAGCTCGTTTTACGATATGCAGCGGGAAGTCATTGAGTACTTGAAACCAAATCACATGCAGCCACTAAAAGTAGGACAATATATACTGGATGATCTTCCAGATGGGAGTCATTTAAGAGTTGTCTACAGTTCCGATCGGGTCATTCCGATAACCATTGAGCTAACGGATATTTCCTTTCCAGACATCTTGCTCGTGTATCTGCAGCCTGCAATTGAGGGAGAAGTACTAATACCTCTTAAGAAGTCCTGGGCATGGAATGGCAAAGCGGATGGAGTTGCAATTCACACGTACGGCCTCACAGAAACCCCGGTTCTCATTGCAGCCGGAATAGGATTGGAACCATCATCAATGATGAGACTGGGTGCAGCACTAAAACATTTTACGTACCCGGAACCATTTAGATTCTCATCCACAAATCTTCTTTCAGGGTATTACCTCACAACCATTCCGTTCAGTGCGCTTTGGGGATCTATCCTGATCATTGCACTATTCATCGTGATCATAATAAAACGCAAGAGAGCATTCCCGGTCATTGGGATCACATGCTTTATCTTTCTAGCTGTCTATCAAGTACGGTTCCTCACAGACATCGCATCATCAACGATTCGTGATAGAAGTGAATGGAAGAATAACCAAACATTCCATGAGCTTGGAGATGTGTATCCTATTGCAAGTACGCTAAATAAGATTTCTGAAATGTCACAGAATGAAATAAGTGTTTCTGTGTGTGGTCGTATGTTAAGCCCTCTCAAGTACTCGCTTTATCCGACTTCTGTAACACCTGCTTCAGAAAGTTTTTCTACTGCAACTCACGCCGCTCTCATTTATCCGTGGTTCGCTTTCAAAGGAACAATCTATTGTGAAGATCAATCACGAGGAGGTTTTCCTGTTGATGAATTTGCAGATGGCGGAGCCGTTGCCGAGTTCTCACCATGATGTTTCTATCATTCATTCTTACGGCACTACTGATCACTCTCGAAGGACATCTGTTCCTGAGGATCATCACAGGTGCACCAAGGAAAGATCTCCTCTCGTGGACTCTCGGTTATCCGCTCGGTGCACTTATCAACACACTGATCTTCATTGTCTTGCACATCATCGGAGTCCCACTAATCGGCCTTACTGTCTTGGGATTACATGTATTGATACTGATCATCCTGTTTTGGTTTGCACGAAAAAGATCATCATCCAATTTGTTTGAAGCGGTGATCAATAAGCAGCTATCAACAAAACAGAAAGTGATCGCAGTCTTCTGCATCCTGTTTCTTGCAGTCGTAGCCATTGCAACTGTAGTACATGTGATCGGTCTCCCGTATTACTACTGGGACACGTTCACTAACTGGGCACTCAGAGCAAAGATCACCCATCACGAAAGTGCATTGCTCATGGAAGGAATCCGCCAACCGCAGTACCCAATCCTCATCCCGACCATTCAAGTGGTCTATATGTTCATTGGAGGATGGAGTGACACGCTCTCTGCACTAAGCATGTTCATGATCTCCCTCAGTGCGTTCATG
>CAZOIE010000239.1:0-3472 GCA_964579905.1 uncultured Planctomycetia bacterium | reverse complement strand
AAAATGACCCATTGTCTAATTTCAACTGAAGCGCAACAATAAAATCTAGTCCTAATTTAAATTTTCAATAAATAAATGAAATATATATTAAATTAATTGTAACAAGACTATTCATTTCTTGTATATACATGTATTCCAATATTAAATTAATAAAATCTCTGACAATATGTTTGCTTTTAGCTTGCCTCTTTATTTCAGGATGTGAAGGGGGTACATATTTAGCCGAGAAACGTCATTGGCATGCAACCAAAAAACTTAAAAGCCTCCTTACTGAAACCGAAAATCCCACCAAAGAAGATTATAAACCCGTAATAGATGCATTCAGAGAGATAACTATAAGGCACCCTAGATGGATCAATACCCCAAAGGTTCACTTTCAAATCGGCCAGCTGTATGAAGCACAAGGCGACTTCCAAATGGCAAGGAAAGAATATGGAGTTATTAAAAAGAACTTCTCTTTAAATCCCGAAATCTCATCAGCGGCTCAGTTTAAAACAGCGTTAACTTATCTTTTAGACGCTAACTGGCCTAGTACCAAAGAGGAGTTCGATAAACTCACTAAAGATTATCCCGATACAAAAAGCGCATTACAGGTACCAATCTTTATTGCCAAATATTACAAAAAGATTGGGAAAGAAGCTGAATCTGAAGATGCCTATGATGATGCTCTTAAGCTTTATAGCAAGAAGATTATAACGTTCTTCGATAAAACAGATCCAAAGATTATCTTTGCCGCTGATTTTGCTCTTGAATGCTATATTGACCGCGAGAGATGGGAGGAGGCAATCTCTTATTTAGATGATCTAATTAGTGAATATCCTAAAACGGTGCTTGCGCCAAAGTCACTTCTTGCTGCTGGATTAATATCCCAAACAAAACTTGAAGATAATGAAAAAGCTGTGAAGTACTTTGACCGCTTAATAGAAGAGTATCCTAAGAGTTCATTCTCCGATGCTGCAAAAAAACAGAAGGAATTAATCAATTAGCAGATGAAAAAAACATCATTCATACAGCTTGCTATTTTATCGACATTACTTTTAATAGTATACTGGCCAACCTTCCTCTGGATGCGGGCCCGATTTATCGAGGCAAACTCTTACTATTCACACGGGTTTCTGGTTCCTTTTATAGTGGGATTTCTAATATGGAATAAACGTAAGGAGTTATCGAATATAAAGGTAAAGCCCCTAAGCGCTGGCCTTCTAATAATAATCCCGTCACTTCTTGTGCATCTACTTGCTTATAAATGGAAGATAAACTTTGTTTCGGGTTTTTCTTTCCTTATTACCCTCTATGGTGCAACGCTTTATTTATACGGCAAAGGAATTACGAAACAGCTTGCGCTTCCCTTTTGTTTTCTAATATTCATGATACCGCTACCTCAGGTCCTTATTATACACATAAGCTTCAATATGAAAATGTTTGCTGCCCATATAGCGACATCAGCCATCAACCTTATGGGGATTTCAGCAGCAAGAGAGGGTAGTATAGTTTACCTGCCTAACACTTCCGTTATGGTTGGTGACCCATGTAGCGGCCTCAGATCACTAATCTCGCTTACAGCCCTGGGCGCACTTTATGCATATTTGATTAATCTTACAACTATAAAGAAGATCATCTTGTTCTTTACTTCAATTCCACTAGCCTTGATTGCCAACATCATTAGAATTATCTTAATACTGGTAGTTGCTTTTGTATACGGCTCTGACATAGCGACAGGTAAATTTCATGATTTCTCGGGCTTTCTATTATTCTTGATAGCCTTAATCGGATTAATCATTGCAGGAAAGATTTTATCATGGAAAAAAGAACAATCCACATCATAATACTATCAATAACTCTTATAGCCTCAATTTTTGGAGTGCTATTCATAACCTCGTCTCATAATAAGGCTTCTGCAATAAATACCAACATATTAAATCTTCCAAATCATATCGGTACCTGGTCCGGCAAAGAGGTAGCTATGGATGAGAGGGTTTATGAAATACTTGGAACGGATAAGGTATTGTTTAGGGAGTATACAAATCCACAAAAAGAAAAGGTATGGTTGTGTATAGTATATGGAGAGCAGAATAGACAAAGCTTCCATCCACCGGAATACTGTTACCTTGGAAGCGGTGATGCAGAGCTTTTAGAGAAGGAAAAGGTTAATATAGCTATTGTAGATAAAGGTCGCATGTCGGTAAACAAACTAATATTTCAGAAGGATAATTTTAAGCAATTGGTGCTTTACTGGTACACCGCCACAAACAAAAGTACATCTAATTATTATCTTCAGCAACTTCAGCTCCTTATAAATGAAATCCGTGGCAGGAGAAACGGAGGGGCGCTAATTAGAATTTCAACTTTCATCATAGAGGACTCTGCATCTGAAGCCACTAACCGAATAGAGCGTTTCATTAAAGAGGCTGATCAAGTACTAGCCACATATTTATAGTTAATATGTAAAGCTATACGATATGAGAAGTAGTTAGCAAAAACAAAAGTTTGTTAATTTACCTTGATTTTTAAAAACTTTTAATGTACATTTAAAAAGAAAGCGCTTTCTCGAAAAGGCAAATCCCAAGCAATTGGGAGGCGTTCAGAGGCTAAAGATAAGCCAAAGAACACTGGAATAGACAGGAACCCCTAATCCAGAGCAAAACCAAGGATCCATAAAAAGGATAGCCGGTTACCGAAGGAAAGCAGGAAGAACCTTCAGTATAACCGGTTTTTTATTTGAAATTAAATCTTGAGGAAAGGAGGAAGAAGGATGAAAATACGAAAGTTTTACTTACTTAGTCTTGCAATAGCAGTAATTCTGTTTACTGTGCCTGCAGCAGCCCACGCCAACCTATTGACCAATTCTGGTTTTGAGAACTGGACACTCTACATAGGCAACGAAGTACCTGATGCAGATTGGTTCCATGTATTTAACTATTCCAGCCCAGAGGGTACAAAGGAATCTACAATAGTTAACAATGGTAGCTATTCCGGAAAGATAGACGTTACCAACACAGGTAACAACAATTGGGGTGGTTGGTTTCAGACACAGGCTCTATCAGCAGGATCAACACTCTATGCACACCAGCCGATCAACATTCCAAGTGCACCGTCAAACACCCTAGCAACCCTTCAGATTTTGTTTAAAGACTCAGGTGGAAGCACTCTGCAGACCAACAAAGCGCAGAGGCTAACAGCTACCAGCGGATGGGATGCTCTGTCATGGAGTGGTGTAGCTCCAGCTGGAACTACACAGTTTGAGTACGGCATCCTAATGGAAAGCTATGGCTCCGCACCTTTTGGTGGAACATTCTACGTCGATGATGCCTATGCAGATACCACACCGGTACCAGAGCCAGCAAGCGTAGTACTGCTAAGCACAGGATTACTTGGTATTCTTACTGTTGTAAGAAAAAGAAAATAACACTAGCCGAGTTGATGAGCGACAATTATAATTACCGGTCAACGACAATTATAATTCCCGGAATCA
>CAZOIE010000238.1:0-3494 GCA_964579905.1 uncultured Planctomycetia bacterium | reverse complement strand
GGGTCATATTGGCCTTACTCCTCACACGGCCTCGCAGTTGGGCGGTTTTAAGGTTCAAGGTAAGAGTGCAAAGGCTGCGAATGATCTCCTTGATTCAGCCAAACAACTGGAAGATGCAGGATGCTTTAGCATTGTACTTGAGTGCATACCGCAGGAGATTGCTAGTCTAATAACGAGCAAGCTATCAATTCCCACAATAGGTATCGGTGCAGGCATTGACTGCGATGGTCAGGTTTTGGTTACACATGATTTAGTGGGTCTATTTGAAAGGTTTACTCCAAAGTTTGTAAAGCAGTATGTTAATCTTTCACCCGCCATATCAAAAGCCATATCAAGCTATAGGGATGAGGTTGAATCTGGAAAGTTTCCTTCTAAGGAGCATACATTTACAATAAAGGCTGATGAACTGAAGAAGATTAAGAAAAAGAAGAAAGAATAGTAAGAAAGAAGGCGTGTTGTGAAGATAGTTGTTATTGGGCCTGGCGCAATGGGATGTTTGTTAGCCGGGCTTCTTTCTAAGGGACAAAATGAAATATGGCTTCTTGACAAGAATGAGGCTCGCGCTAAGAATATAGCTGCAAGTGGAATTAAGATTGAAGGTAAGACAGAGCTTAGCGTAAAGGTAAATATTACTACGAAGCCTACAGATATTGGAAAGGTTGACTTAGTAATTATAGCCGTAAAATCATACGATACAAATGAGGCATGTTTAAATCTTTCTGATATTATCGATAAATCGATAAAGGTTCTGACGGTGCAGAATGGAATAGGTAATGTAGAGGCCATAACAAATGTTCTAAAGGACGTTGAAGTCTTAGGTGGGGTTACTTCTCATGGTGCTACTCTTCTTGGGGATGGTGCAATACGGCATGCGGGAACAGGAAGTACTTATATAGGTCGTCTTGATGGAGAGATTACAGAAGATATTCAAGATATAGCTAAGGTATTTGATGAGGCAGGAATAAAGACGGAGATATCGGATAATATTCAGAGCCTTCTTTGGTCAAAGCTTATCATTAATGTAGGAATAAACGCCCTTACGGCGATAACACGGTTTAATAACGGAAGGCTTGTTGAATTTGAAGATGTTTGTAGCATTATGAAAAAGGCTGTTTCTGAGGCGGTTATGGTTGCAGATAAGAAGAAGATAAAGCTAATTTATCAGAATCCCTTTGAACAGGTAAAGAATGTATGCAACCTAACAGCCAGGAACGTATCTTCAATGTTGCAAGATGTATTAAAGAAAAAAAAGACGGAGATTGATTACATAAACCTGGCCATAGTTCGTCAAGCACAGGAGCTTGGTATTTCGGTTCCGGTGAATGAAACATTAGGTAAACTTGTTAAAAGTATTGAATCAAGTTACGACAAGCAACTTAATAACTAATCCTCCCTTATTTTAAAAGTAGGAGCTATAAAATGCCAAAGAAAATATTCATAGCTGCCACAATGCAGAATGATGGAAAGACCACCGTTTCTATGGGGTTGATTTGGGCATTAAGGAAGTATTACAAGAAAATAGGTTTTATCAAGCCAATAGGCCAACGATATTTAATTGAACAGGGCTATAAGGTTGATGAGGATTCTGTTTTAATAGAGGATGTATTTAAAGTAAGGACAAAGACGAGTATAAAGGATATGAGCCCTATAGCTATTGAGAAGGGTTTTACAGAGAGATATATCGAAAAGCCTGATAAAAAAAATCTTGTTGATCAGATTGAGAAATCATTTAAAAGGGTCTCAAGAGGTACAGACCTTGTGGTGATAGAGGGTACAGGTCATGCAGGTGTAGGTTCTGTATTTGACCTGTCTAATGCTCAGGTAGCAAAATTATTAGGTGCGGATGTTATTCTTGTAGCCGGTGGTGGTGTTGGAAAACCTATTGACGAGTTGGTCTTGAATAAGTCGCTTTTTGATGCAGAGGGTGTCAATGTCTTAGGTGTTGTAATAAATAAGGTTTTGCTGGCAAAATTTGACAAGATTAAGCGTTTAGTCAAGAAGGGTTGCAAAAGAAAAGGGCTCGATGTACTTGGAGTAATGCCCTTTATTAAATGTCTTACGGCGCCAACCATTAGGCAGATAAAGGATGAATTAAAGCTTACTTTGCTTTCAAAAAGCAAGGATCTGGATAGGGTAATAGGTAACGTAATAGTTGGAGCGATGGAACCGCATGAAGCCCTTAATTACATGCATGAGAATAGTCTGATTATTACCCCCGGAGATAGAGAGGATATAATACTTACAGCAATTTCATCCCAGGCGCTTAAGACTAAAAAGAAGAGTGCTGAGGTTGCAGGTATAATTTTAAGCGGTGGCATTATGCCGCATACATCAATAATGTGCCTTGCTGAGAAATCTGGGATACCGATATTACTTTCAGAGAAGGATACCTATTCTGTTGCCTCAAATGTTCATGACATTACAATTAAGATAAGGCCTGAGGATAAACAAAAGACGCAAATTGTCAAGAATATGGTTTCAAAGTACGTTGATATTAAGACAATTGCAAAGAGAATAAAGTGAAATTTAAGATAATACTCGCTTTATTTTTATCTATATTGATATGCGGTTGTAGTGAAACACAGCTTAGTTTGAAAGATTCAAGGCTTTTTATGGGAACCGTTGTCAATATAACTGTAAATGCTGCCTCAGATGCAGAGGCAAAAAAAGCTATTAAAAATGTCTTTAATGAAATTAAGAGGGTTGAAAATCTTTTAAGTAAATATAAGATAGATAGTGATATATTCAGAATAAATATCTCAGCAAAAAAGACAGGGCCGATAAAGATAAACAGTGAAACACTTGAGATTATAAAAAAATCTATCGAGTTTTCACGTATGTCTGATGGTGCATTTGATATAACAGTAGCCCCGTTAATTGATTTTTGGAAGGGAGATATACCGGGTGAACTAGAGATACAAGATGTATTAAGATGTGTTGGTTTCGAAAAGGTAGTTTTAGACGAAGAAAAGGATACGGTTGCTTTTTTAGGTGAGGGAATGAAGATAGATCTTGGCGCAATAGCCAAGGGCTATGCGGTTGATAAGGCGATAGAGGTTCTAAAAAGAGACGGAATAAACAATGCGATAATTGAAGCAGGCGGTGATATTTATTGTCTTGGAAGAAAAAGTATAAGCAAACCGTGGACGGTTGGAGTACAACATCCAAGAGCTAAGAAAAAGATCGTATCGAAGCTAAAGCTGCAAGATAAGGCAGTTGCAACAAGTGGTGACTATGAGAGATTCTTTGTTGTTGAGGGTCAGAGATACTCACATATTATAGATCCCAGAACAGGCTATCCAATAAAGGAGAATCCAGTTAGTGTTACAGTAATAGCAGATAGTTGTATGAGTGCTGATGCTCTGGCTACCGCTGTATTTGTTTTAGGGTCAGAAGATGGTCTTAGGTTATTAAATAAGTTTGAAGGTTGTGAAGCTATAATAATAAGTGGTTTAGACCACGGGAAAGGCTACAAGGTTGATTTGACAGATGGT
>CAZOIE010000237.1:0-3496 GCA_964579905.1 uncultured Planctomycetia bacterium | reverse complement strand
GTAAGAGGGGCATATATTGATTCAGAAGATGCCGGTTTTTTAGATGAGGCCCTAAATGACATTTTTAATAAAGCATTGCTTTTTGCAAAGACGATTCATAAAACAAGCAGAATATCAGAGGGCAAAGTTTCTACAGGGAGCATTGCCGTAGATTTCATAAAGAAGCGATTAGGTAATCTATCCAGTAAGAACATTTTGGTTATAGGTGTCGGAAAGATTACGCAGCTTACGTTGAAGTACCTGATAAAGGAACAGCCCAATGTAATATTTGTTTCCAATAGGACGTTCGAGAAAGCAAGAGCCCTTGCAACAACAGTTAAGGCTATTGCGGTAAGGTTTGATAGATTGAGAGAATTCTTAAGCAAGGCAGATGTAATAATAACGGCTACCAAAAGCCCACATTGTATTATTAAAAAAGAAACTCTAGAGGGAGCTGTTAAACAAAGGATTCTTATGGTTGACCTTGCACTTCCAAGGGATGTTGATCCTAAGGTCAAAGAGCTTGAGAATATCGAGCTTTTTTGCCTAGAGGATTTAACCACTGCAATAGAGGAAAATTTAAAAACAAAGGGACATGAAGCTAAAAGAATAGGGAAAATAATAGATATAGAGGTAGAAGAACAATGGCAAGGAGTTATAAGCTTGGAGCCAGAACCAGCCCTCTTTCTTTAAAGCAGACAGAGGAGGTTTTAGGGCTATTAAGAAGACATTATCCTGATTTTCGCGTGGAGGTTGTAGGGATAGATACATGCGGTGATGTTGATAAGAGTACCTCTATTTCGCAAATGGAGGGAACCGATTTTTTTACGGATGAGATAGATAAGGCTCTATTGCAAGGAGAAATCGATTTTGCTGTTCACAGCGCAAAGGATTTACCGGATGTTTTCTTGAAGGGTCTTTATCTTGCGGCTATTACAAGATCGATTGATCCAGATGATGTTCTGGTTTCAAAGGAGGGTTTAAGGCTGGATCAGCTAGGATTTGGAGCAAGAATAGGAACGAGTAGCCTAAGGCGAAAGATTCAACTTAGGACCTACCGCGAAGATTTTCGTATAGTAGATATCCGCGGTAACATAGAGCAGAGGTTGAAAATACTCGATGAGACACCAGGGCTCGACGGTATTGTGATTGCTGCTGCAGGCCTTTTGCGCCTTGGATTGGAAGATAGGATAACCCAAAGGGTACCACATGAAATTCTTAAGCCACATCCATTGCAGGGTGCCTTGGCGATTGTTGTAAGGCGGAAAGATTTTGAGCTTTCTGATTTGTTTTCAGTAGTCGACTCACGCAAGGAAGCTTCCTATGGGGACAGGGCACTATTATGAAAAATAAGGTTTATTTCGTTGGTGCAGGCCCTGGAAAAGCCGATCTGATATCTGTAAGAGGATTTAATATCCTTAAGGAAGCAGATGTTGTTATCTATGATTATTTGATAGATGGGCAACTGTTGGCTTGTGCAAAGAAGGATGCAGAGCTTATATGCTGTGATAAGTTGGCCAATAAGGGGAAGTTCTCCAATGGCTCTTCGATTAAACTAGAAAGAATAACCGATCTTGTGATTAAAAAAGCCAAGGCGGGTAAAAAGGTAATTAGGCTTAAAAACGGAGATCCATCTATCTTTGGCAGATATAGAAAGGAGTTGGAGGCGCTGACTAAGGTCAGGATACAGTTTGAGATAGTTCCCGGGATTACCGCTGCAAGCGCTGCTTCGGCTTTTAGTGGAGTCCCTTTAACCGATAGGGAGTTTGCATCTAGTTGTGTTTTTGTTACAGGGCGTGAAAACCCATCGAAGAAAAAAAGTCTAATCGATTGGAAGGTTCTAATGAACAATCAAACGCTGGTTTTATATATGGCAGTTGGGACGCTGGCGTATATAGTAAAGGAATTGCTTAAAGCCAAAAAAGAGCCGAATACCCCAATAGCTATAATACAAGATGTAAGCCTTCCTTCACAAAGGGTCGTAACAGGCACATTAAGCAATATCGCTAGTTATGCCAAGAGGCAAGGGATAAAACCGCCTGCGATAATTATTATTGGGGAGGCGGCAAGATTTGAAAAGAGGTTTAACTGGCTGAATAAGGGTAGGCGCATACTCTTTACAGGTCTATCCCAGGAGAGGTTTTTTGCTAAAGGCACATATTTCCATGTTCCGCTCATCAAGATAGAACCACTAAGCGATTATAAGCAGTTTGATAGCAATTTGAAGAGAATAGATAGGTTTGATTGGATAGTGTTTGCAAGCCGTTTTGGCGTTGAGTACTTTTTCAAAAGGCTGAGATTGATAGGTAGCGATGTAAGAGCACTTAAAGGTATAAAGATTGCCGCTGTTGGAGCTTCAACAAAAAATAGGCTTTTTGACTTTGGAATTTCTACAGATTTGGTGCCCAAGATAGAATCATCTAAAGGGTTGATAGAACGGTTTAAAAAAGAGGATCTTAATGGCAAGAGGATATTTTTACCGCGCTCTGATTTATCCGATAAAAACTTAGAAAACAGACTTAAGACACTTGGGGCGAAGATAAGTTCAAGTTTTGCATACACCAATGTAATCCCAGAGTATCTTCCCGATTTAGATCTAGGTTTTTTTGATGAGATTATGTTTACAAGTCCCTCTACCGTTAGAAATTTTAAAAAAAGATACAAAGGATTACCTAAGGGTATTAAGGTAAGCTGTATAGGTGAGGTTACCCTTAAGGAGGCAAGAAGATGCAGGCTGTTAGATTAAGAAGGCTAAGGCAAAAGGACTACACACGGGATTGGCTTGGTCAGACACAGCTTAAAGCAAAGGATTTTATACTTCCCTACTTTGTTGTAGAGGGAAAGGCAATAAAAAGACCTATAGAGTCTATGCCTGGGGTATACCATCTCTCTATTGATAAGGTACTTGAGGATATAGAAAAGGCAAAAGACATACAGTCTATATTGATATTTGGTGTTTCCAAGAAAAAGGATGACACAGGTCATGAGGCCCTCAAGAAGGGTGGCCTGGTTCAGCGAGCCATAAAGGCGATAAAGAGGAAGTTTAAAGATTTGGTTGTTATAACGGATGTATGCCTTTGCGGATATACATCGCACGGGCATTGCGGAGTAGTTAAAGGTAAAAGAATAGATAATGACCCTACCTTGGAAATTTTGTCTAAGATTGCAGTTTCGCATGCTGCATCGGGTGCAGATTTTGTGGCGCCCTCTTCGATGATGGATGGACAGGTGAGAGCAATAAGGAAGGCACTGGATAATGCCGGGTTTGAAGATACAGGGATATTAGCATATTCGGCAAAGTATGCATCTAACTTTTATGGTCCATTCAGGAATGCCCTAGATTCAGTACCTCAATTCGGAGATAGAAAGAGTTATCAGATGGATTACAGAAATTCAGATGAGGCTCTTCGCGAGATAAAGCAGGATATCGATGAAGGTGCGGATATAGTCATGGTTAAACCGGCACTCGCGTACCTTGATGTTATATATAGAGCAAAACAAGAATTCAGTATTCCTA
>CAZOIE010000236.1:0-3501 GCA_964579905.1 uncultured Planctomycetia bacterium | reverse complement strand
AAGAGGAAATTACTATAAGTAAAAAATGAATTGCCCAGGAAGTCAGGCACCCAACGCTAAGTTTAAACGACTCTACAGAATTCTTAAATTTATCTATCAAGAAAAAGCCAAATACGCAAAGAAAAATCAGCCAGCTTGAAAATATAGCAAACTTCCCATAGATATTCTCAATCCTATAATCAAAAATATCAAGCCTGGTAGGAAGGCGGGTTATTTCGAAAAGGGAGAATATTAGCGCTCCAAATGCTATAAACATCCAAAATACCGATGATGAGATAGATTTTCTCTTTGACTTATGGAAACCAAAAAAGGAAAGTATTGCTATTATTACAAACTGCATGCTTGCAAGCCACGATGCAAATGTTAAGCTATTATCAAAATTAAAATATGAGCGTCTTCCCTGTCCCCAGCGATACTCCGGCCAAAGAAGATGAGCAACGCCCAACAATATCTCAACAATTAAAAGAAAATAGCAACTACGTTTAAACATAAAATTATAAAAGTTCCAATTTCAATAGCATCAAGATTTTTTTCATCAACATTCTAGGTCTGATTTCCAGCTGCACAAGACATTTATGCGTTTCTTCTAAGGCCTCACCAAGAGAAGAAGTTAACTCTGTTCCCAACTTATCCAATATACGCTGCCTATTATCCTTAATAAAAGTATTCAATTCCTCAAAGAACACTATATCGTATACAATGCGCCTTTTTTTGTCGGGCATTGGAACGCTTTGCTCGTAATCAACAATATATATACTTCCATTTTGCAAAATTATATTAGATGCCATAAAGGGATTTCTGTGGCTAAAGCTCCAGGTAGGCATGCCTATTGAATCAAAAAAATCCTCTAATTTCCTGATGACTGGATATGTTACTTGCTTTTCTTTTTTTGTTGGATGGTGCCCCTCAACAAATTTAAAGGTAAAACCTTTTACATCTACTGCTAAGGCATCGGATATAAGTACATTGTCGCTAAAATACCTGGAGAGTATGTGTGCTAATTTTCTCTTCCAATACGAATAATTATATCCGACCTGTGTTGAAGCAGGGTGGGCAGAATTATAGAGAGACCAATTCCAAATCTTTACAAGGCGTGTTGGCGCTAACTCCTTCTTTGCAAGGCTATTAGAATCTTCTGATATTTTATATACTTGGCCACATCTTCCTCTGGCAACAAAAATTTTTGACATGATTTATTTATGCTAGTACACCTCTCTCCATTGGCTAATTATAAGGCCCCCTTCGCCGCTCTGCTCAATACCTTCCATATCATCAAAAAAGCTTGAATCATAGTTTAGATTTATCTCATCTGCATTATTTATATTCATATTACCGTCTGCCATCATGGCACCATTAAAAGTGAGATCTGTTATATTATTAAGAAGTATATTTCCAAGCGTATAGACCAAGCCATTCATAGTAAGACCATCGGTATTATTAAACTCCAGATTTCCCTTTGTAGCCAAAACAGGCATATCTTCGGCTGCAGTATCATTGTCGATATCTAGAGGCTGCGTGTGAAAGGCTATGTTGTTAGCATTGCCGCTCCTTTTTATATTACCCTCTGCTATAATTGTACCATAGATTGTAACATTCTTATTTATTGTGACATTTCCGGTTACATAATAAAATATCCCATTACCTTCACCCTCGCTTCCGTATGTCCCAGAGCTAAAGGTTGTATTATTATCTACATATGTTCCCAGCTCTTGTGCTTTCTGCTTATAATAATCCCAGTCCATTTCTGGAATTTCGAGTGAGCCTTGCTGATCAACATCCCCAGTAACGAAAAATTCAGATCCCTGCTCTATATTTCCTGATGCATACAGATCCCCCATTGCATTTCCATCTGCATTATTTAGGTGTATATTTCCAGAGGCAAACTGTACGTAATCTGTAACTACAGGTAGATCGACTACTATATGCTGCTGGATTACTCGAACCGCATCTGCTACATTTGCTGTAATCTTAATATCAACACCGCTTGCTGTCTGATTTAAGTATTCCGCCCAGAAACTACCGTTGCCCAAGGATAGTGAGGGTGAGCCAAATGGTGCCGCAGTAGGTGAGGTATTATCGCTAAAATCACTATCATTATTGAACTCATGTTCCATAATATATAATAGACCACCCTCAGCCACGTATAGTGCCTGGGTGAAATTCGTCTGGTTAGCAGTAGACTGAAAGTTTGTGGACTGCAAGCTAAAGAGTATGGCGCTTACTACTCCAAGCACCATAACAATCAATATGGCTATTATTGCTGCCACACCTTTTTTATTCTTTAATTTGATCATCATCTAAATAAATTCCTTGGATGGGACTGAGACTGTAATGTAGCCTGCTCATTGCCCTTTTGAAAGGTCATCTTAACAACAACCCTCCATATATCTGTACTATTAGGAGAAACATCTGGAGAAGATAGCTCGTTTCCATTTACGTCATAATATTTAAACTCTAAGCTCTGCAAGCCATTTGCAATAACATAATTATTTCTAAGGAGCGTGGTTCCTGAAACTTTGTATTCAATACTATTATCATCTACATCGTCAAATTTAAAGTCATTGGATGTTGCGGTAAAAACACTCTTATCATCTTTAAGCTGAAGAATTTCCCTAACCATCCTATCCATTGCTATGGACCCTTGAGATACTATGTCGCTACGAAAATTAACAAATATCCAGGTATCTACGGCGCGGACAATAAACCATCCCAATCCACCAACCAAAACAGATATAATGACAATCACCATAGCCATTTCGATTAGCGTTACACCTTCAGATCCTCTACCTTTCCTTTTTAATATACCCATCTTTTTCCTATTTACCCTAAAGAAATTCTAAGGTGGTAATTATTGTAACCAACTCCAAATCGGAAACCAATCCATCAGAGCGACTAACCGAAATAACAACCTTTTTATAATTTAGGTTATTTTCGGTATCTGGTCGGGAGGTATCCAGGTCGTATGTATCTGGATCAACATAAACTACAGTTACACTTCTTGAATATCCCTCAAACCCTGAGATGGAGGACTCTGTATAACCATCAAAATCATCAACATCATCCCATATTAAGCGACTTTCTCCTGTTTCAGGGCCAAGTGGATTACTCCATGGAGAAATAGAGTTCTCATCAAATTTTTTACTCTTAATCTCCTCCATCAGTTCCTGGGCCAAATAGGTGGCCTGGGTAATGGCCTCGCTGCGCACCGCGTTTACAGAGATATGACTAAATACATTCAAAAGTGGCGGCACGGTAATCCCAAGAACCAAGATCACGAGCACCATTTCTATTAAAGTAACGCCATATTTATTTTTCATAAGATTACCTGGTAACTCTCACCTTAATAATAGCTAGTTCTTTTTTAATCTCTTCTTGATTAGCTAAAATCTGATCGAGCTTTTCGGAATTTTTGCCTTGTTTTTTAACCCTTGAATATATCTTATTCAACCTTTTATATATCTTACCAAGTACAGCGTCAGGCAAAACCACAGTACCACCACT
>CAZOIE010000235.1:0-3507 GCA_964579905.1 uncultured Planctomycetia bacterium | reverse complement strand
GCAGCTCTTTTAACTACTGCAAATATAATTGCCATAAGAGCATTGGCAGCAAAATACCAAGATAGAATTAAGGACATTCAGGTGGTTGAAAATATAAATGGCGATAGTTTTCATAAGGCATTCGACATTAGTGCAACACAGGATAAAGATTTTATTAATTTTATTACTTTTGTTAATTCTCTAATAGATCTTGTACATGGAAATAGTTTGATTGCTTCAACAGCAGGCAGTTCTAAAGGATGGAGATTGTATTCGAAGCAGGCGACCGGTCTTATAAATTATTTAGCTGAGCCGACCAAGGCGTTTGAAGAGTTGACGTCTTTTGGTAAGTCAGAAGTTGTTATGCACTTAGGTTTGTTAGCAGGTCTACTCACAGGTCACAGTATAGGCGCCGCATATTATGCAGACAGAAATAAGCTTGAGCAATCATTGACCCAGGGAGCAATGAGTATGTATGAAGCCTTGGGTATTCAGGTAGTGGTTCTTAAAGATATTGAAAGCGATCTCGAAAGCAATGAGTTAAATATAGATATGTTAAAAAGGAGTAGGGAAGTCCCAACAGTGGTTTTTGCAACAGGCCATGTGGCCGGTCATCTTATAAGAAAGGCTGAGAGTGATGGAAATTTAAAAGCCGCTTATAATATACTGGCAGGGCTGGACAGAGATCCCGCCAGGTCAGGTGTGCAGGTAATATTTGATGAAATACATGTGTTCGTAGAAATGAGCCATATACTTTCTCAGGGTCACGAGAAAATCCCGCCCGCTTTTAAAAAAGCTATTGAAAAATGGCTGATGCCATTTTTCAATAACGAACAGAATATAGACATACTTTTAGCATTATTATACGCGAGGAATGCCGGTGAAGCAGTAACTTTTAGAAATGTATTAGACAGGTTGATTAATGATGATCTTGCAATAGAGGATATTCATAAGTGGGCAGAAGAACAGGGAATAACAGGTTTTTATAGTTCAGAGGATGGGGAGATAAACTGGCCGGATCTTTCAGGATTCATAGTTCCTGTTGATGAAAATAGAAAAAATGGCGAACAGACATTCGATGCAGATTTCTTAGGTCTGTTTGCAGAGTCGATACAAGTCAGTATAAGTGATTTGACATTGGATGGTATGAGCGAGAAAGACAGCAAGGCCTCTCTTGAGATCAGGGCCTTGCTAAGTGCTTTAGCCAATTTTATACATAGTGAACGTGCAGGAAAGACATATGGTGGTTCTACTGAAAATGGTGTCTTGCCTGAGGGTGAAGTGCTGCGGACAGTTCACATGGAGGGCGGCGAAAAGCAAAGAGATAGACAGGATTCTTTATGGAGCATCGGGTTGGTTAAGAATTTATTTGGGCTATCTAGATTAAGTGCGATTGCCAGGGATGATTCTAGGCAGGGATATGGTTACGAGGAGATATTGGAAGCTGTTTACAATACGCGTGTTAGCGAAAATGCAATAAAAGGACATCTCTCCGAGTATTTATTGGCAGTTGTTGCAAATGGCGGTGATTTCATGACCATGTCAGCTACTCAGGGCCCGTCTCTTGCGCTTACTGAAAATTTAGGGGTGCTTTCTGAGACCACATCAACGCTGCTCCAGATTTTGAAATATATTCCATCAACAGGTGCGCGTAGCGTTGGCAAGGAATTGTTTTCCGAAGTTGCTAATTTCTATGGTATTGGCAGCGAGGATGCAAGAAAGATATATGAGAGTGATGAGGCTCAAGAATTTATAGACGGTGCATTTCGCTTAACCGATACGGATAATGGCAGTGTTATAGGTGCTAAAGATATTGGAGAAATGGCAGTAAAGATAGTCGACGAATATTTTGACTTGTTTCAGAAAGGCAGACTGCATGGAGCTTTCTTTGATGCAGCAGTTTCAATAGATCATATTCCCCTAAGAAATGCAATAATGAGTGAGTTCAGAGAAAGAATAGAGCAAGGAATAAGATTAAATAGAGAAGCTGACGACGGAGAATTCACGGCCATGGACATTTTTGTCCATGAGAGTTCTGGATGGGTCTTATACGCGTTCAATTTGGAAGATGGCACATATGAACGTCAAGAGACCAGGGCAGATGGTGAAAAATTTGAATTTGAGCTGGATATAAAGAAAAGACTTCTTAACGCAGAAAATCCTACATTTATTCTTGGAAACTATGGCGACATGTTTGGTACAGATTTACGTACTAATGTTGGAGAAGCAACTTTCTTTGACGTAATAGACGAGAGAATCACGCTTTCCAATCTTGAGCAGGTGCTTGGTCGTTCGAATAGAAGCTCTAAGCCAGGAGACCTTACCGTGACGATGTTGCTTACCGAAGATGATTCAGGACCATCAATAGAAAATATATTTGAAATGGCAGTCGAGAATGAGCTGGCTTCTTTACAAGAGCGTCGCGTTCAGTCTCTTCATGAGGTGCTGGAGGTCATGGTAATTAATATATTTGAAGCCCTCGTAGAAAGAGCGAAGAGATCAGAAAATGCTTCTTCGCTTATCGAGACGATAAGAGAGAAGCGAACAGAGGTGACAGGCCGTATGCGCGAGCGTACAAATTTATCGAGAAGGGCTGCGCCAGATTTCAGGGATAAATTCATAGAAGACTTGAGTCTATGGCAGATGGAAATAGAAAGTTTGATTTATAGCGATAGCGCTCGCACAAAGCACTCAGAATTTTATGAGAGTCTTTCAGCGGTAGAAGGATTACAGGAGCTGCTAAGAGACAGAGTAATGCCTGGTTTTAATGTAGTGGAGCACATTGAAAATTTCGGACTCTTTAGAGAAGAACGCGAAGCTAAGTCTATAGAGAGAGGCGAAGAAAAACTGCCTGATATTGCAAAAGACCTTACAGTGGCACAAAGAAATCTTTTCTCATCCGAAACGCTGCAGGAATTTTTAGAAAAATTCTCATTAACAAGGAGTCAAGAGCAATACCCTGAGAAGGCTATTAGTTCCTCGCCTCTC
Source organism: uncultured Planctomycetia bacterium (assembly GCA_964579905.1). GTDB lineage: Bacteria > Omnitrophota > Gorgyraeia > VGKN01 > VGKN01 > CAZOIE01. Next base: position 540 of record CAZOIE010000235.1, on the reverse strand, counting down.
ATTCATCATGTGGCTTCTACGTCTGTTAGCTCCAGGACAGTAGAAAATGCTGTTACAGAGCTCTTGGGTGAAGATGCGGCAAAAGGACTTAGTGGTGAGAATAAGGAAACATTAGCGGAGGAATTAAGTGATGCAGATTATCTGGGAAGCAAGGCGTGGGTTGAACTTATCAATGGAGGCTTACAGGATTCTGGCAAGGCAGATAACCTTATAAAGGCCATAGTACAACTAGGTTTGATAGTGCCTAATGCAGAAGATGATAGAGAAAGACGCAGGGTGGCTGAACTTGTAAGGGAAGTAAATAGTATTATTGATAACAATAACTTAAGGAGAGATGGGCTGGTAGATGATTTCTTGCGCGCGTTAGATCCGAGGCTTAACAAAGAAATATGGGATTATATAAGCGATATATATGTAAGAGCAGAAACCCTTAATCCTGTCAAGGCTCAGGATATTACGATAAACGAGATCTTGAATCTAAAGGGAGATTTTATAGGATACAGGAATTTTATGGCCGGTCTCATTGATGAAGAAAGAATC
>CAZOIE010000234.1:0-3535 GCA_964579905.1 uncultured Planctomycetia bacterium | reverse complement strand
AAGAACCCCAAACAGCAATATAAAAAATGGTCAGGTAGTGCTTTTAACATATGACTACGTAGAATGGAAAGCTAAGGAGGCCGATTGGAGCATTCCATATTGCCCGTCCAGCAAGAACACCTATCAGGTAATGCTTGATGCTATAAGAAATGTTATAAACACCTTAAAACCAAATTTCTTAAGCATAGGACACGATGAAATAAGAGGGCTCAACAGAGACTCAAGATGCAAAAAACGGAATCTTTCAAATTCCGAACTCATCGCTTATGAGATAAACAAGCTAAACGATTCTGCCAAGACCTTAAATCCCACTATCAGATTACTGATGTGGGATGATATGGTAAACCCTTATCACCATGGGGGCATTAAAAACTATCAACTGCAATACGGTGGAATCGCAGGTAGAAGTTCCGATGCCCTAGACCTAATCCCAGACGATATAATAATCATGATATGGTGGTACGATAAAAATGACCCTTTAAGAAAAATGTCAAATAGCCCCGATTATTTTCAGATGAAGGGGTTTGATTATCTTGGTGCCGGCTACAAGGACAAGGAAAACCTTAAAAGATGGTCGCAACTCATTAAAAACAAACCAAAGTCTCTCGGTATTATAGACACCGCCTGGGATGGTTGGCAGAACAATATTGAGGGAATTGAATATACGGCTAGGGTAGGATGGGAATAATGCTTTTTATGCAGCTACTTTTTTGGGCTTCGCTTTTCTTGATAATATCCAGCTACTTAGGATACCCGTTGTTTCTGGTGATACTTACTTTGTTTATTAAGAAACCATATGAAAAAAAGGACATCGAGCCTTCTGTAACACTACTCATCCCAGCGCACAATGAAGAGAGGGTAATTAAAAACAAAATTGAAAATACCCTAACTCTAGACTATCCAAAAAACAAGCTTGAGGTGATTATCATCCTTGATGAGTGCACAGACAAAACCAAAGATATACTTTCTAGTTACATCAAGGATAACATTAAAATAATCGAACAAAAACCCCGAAAAGGGAAAATGGCGGCATTGAACATGGCCATCGCTAAGGCATCTGGTGAGATTATACTCTTTAGCGATGCCAACTCCATATACAAAAAAGACGTTATAAGAAAAATAATCAGAAACTTCAAAGACGCGCGAATTGGCTGTGTGTGCGGTGAACTTCGCTATAAAAATTCCCCTGACGGGGATAAAGAGGTTGAGGGCGTCTACTGGAAATACGAGAGATTCTTAAAGATAAGGGAGAGTTTACTGCAATCACTTTTGGTTGTTAATGGTTCGATATATGCAATACGCAAAGAGCTTTTTGAGGAAGTAGAAGAATCTCTTGCAGATGACTTTGTAATACCAATGAGGATTGCAAAAAAAGGATACGGCTTAGTCTACGAACCTGAAGCACGGGCAACCGAAAAACCGTCAGAGAGCATAAAGGATGAGTTTAATAGAAAAGTCAGGATAACCTCGCAGGGGATTAAGGCTTTTTTTCTTATTTTTGGGACTATATTCTCTTCAGGACTTCTAAGAGTGTTACAATTTATTTTTCATAAGCTAATACGATGGTTTGTATTTATGCTACTTATATTTATAGCGATATCGAACATATACCTTGTAAGCTATGGTCATTATAGGGTATTATTAGGCTTACAGATATTCTTCTATCTGTTTGCGATTATGGGTTATGTTTTTAAAAACAAAAAGGTCAAATTAGCGATCTTTAATATTCCACTTTACTTTTGCATAGTTAACTTAGCTTCAATGGTTGGATTTATAAGATTTATATCGGGTAATGTAAAAGGCCCGTGGCAGAAGGCTCGCTCAACAAGATAAGTAAATGATTAAATTCTATTTAATAACTTTCTTTGTTTCACTTGCTACCTCCTTGGCGCTTACACCGCTTATTAAGAAAGTAGCTCTAAGGCTAGAAATTGTTGATAAACCCGGAAGAAGGAAGGTGCACAGACAAAATATGCCTACAATGGGCGGTATAGCGATGTGCCTTGCTTTTTTTGTCGGCGCACTTTTATCTTTTAGAATCGCCCCTATTAACATAAATGAATTTTTTGTTAACTTTATAGGGCTATGTATCGGTAGCACCATAATTGTCGTAGTGGGGATAGTGGACGATATAAGAGGGTTAAACGCCAGGTTTAAGTTTCTCATACAGATAATTGCTGCCGTAATTCTAATTGTATGCGGTTTTAAGGTTACTCACATTACAATTCCGTTTATCGGAAAGGTTTCTGTCGGCACATTGGGATTGTTTTTCACAGTCTTGTGGATAGTAGGCATGACCAATGCGATAAACCTCTTAGATGGCCTAGATGGGCTGGCTGCCGGAATCTCTGCCATCTCATCTTGCTTTATATTCCTTGCAGCAACCTCTCAGAACGAATATATCATTGCATTCCTGGCCATCTGCTTAGTCGGAGCCTGTATCGGCTTCTTGCCATTTAACTTTTATCCTGCTAAGATCTTTATGGGAAATTCGGGAAGCATGTTCCTTGGGTTTATGCTATCGGCCATAGCCGTTGCAAGCTTCCAAAAAAGCAAAACGATCATAACCCTTTTCATTCCAATTATCGCACTAAGCATACCGATTATAGATACCTCTTTGGCAATTGTGCGCCGTATTGCAAAGGGACGACCGATATTTAAGCCGGATAAAGAGCACATACACCACCAGCTCCTTTTTAGAGAGGATGCACAGAGAAAGGTGGTATCATCGCTTTGCTTTGTATCGATTTGTTTTGGAATGATAGCGTTAAGTTTTCAGGGTATTCAAGGTTTCTATGCGGTCATTGCGTTACTGTTGGCGGTTGTGGTAACCTTTATATGGATAAGAAACTCTGGCTTCCTGCACTTCAAAAAAATTGATAAAGATGAAAGGTGATCTATGAAAATCAAGGAAAGTCTCTCGTTGTTTAAAGATACCGTTGGAAGTACCTTCAAAATAGTGAGGAGGTATCCGGTATTACTTTTACCATTTCTCATAACGGCAATTGTACAGGCTTGTGCCCTTACGATATTGTTTAATGCTCCACGACCACCCGTCTCAATTGTTCTTGCGCCACCGATCAGGGCTTTTTTTGGCGACCGCTTTCTGCATTATCCGGATAACTTTTTACTGCTGCCGCAACTATTCTATTTCGTGGGAGTAATAATCCTTATGTGTTTTGGCGTTATAATGTTCGGAATGTCCATGGGGATGCTTTATCAGGCAAACGCAAAAGCAGAGAAGATAAAGATATTTGGAAATCTAAACAGATCTATAAGAAGATATTTTGCCCTTGTATCTGTATGGATAATTCCATTTGTAATTTCCCTGATAATACTTAGGGGTCCTCGCTATTTGATATTCACATTCTTAAAACCGACAGATCCCGCCAAGATCCTGTTCCATTTGTCATTTTACATTGGAGTAATACTGGTCTTTATAGTTGAAGGATTTTTTATCTACACGTATCCAAGCATAATAGTTGAGCGAAAAAAAATAATTGGTGCTATTAAAAACTCCTTTAGCGTTGCAAAG
>CAZOIE010000233.1:2577-3544 GCA_964579905.1 uncultured Planctomycetia bacterium | reverse complement strand
ACAGAAATAAAAGAAAAGATGGAAAAACAGTCTATATCGAAACCTCTGGGGTTCCAATTTTAGATAGCAAGGGGGAGTTGCTTGGATACAGGGGGGTTGATCGAGATATTACTGATCGCAGGGATGCTGATGCAAAGATAAAGCTGGCTGCCGAGGAGTGGAAGAGGACGTTTGATTCCATGAGTGATCTTATTTCTATACAGGATATAGATTACACCATTATTAAAGCAAACAAGGCATTTGCGGATGCCTGTAACTTAGAGCTTGATGAGGTTGTCGGAAAAAAATGCTATGAATTAGTGCATAAGGCAAACGGGCCTTGTTCAAATTGCCCAATGGTTATGACAATGAAGGACAGGATGTCCCACACAAGGGAGATTCATGATTCTGCGGTAGGCTTCCCACTTTTGATTACCACCTCACCTCTCTTTAATGATAGGGAAGAACTAATAGGTTCTGTACATATTGCTACGGATATTACTGAGATAAAAAGAGCAGAAGAGGCCCTTCGCGTTGAAAAGGATAAGGCTCAAAGTTATCTTGATACCGCCGGGGTTATTTTTGTAACACTTAATAAGGAAGGTAAGGTTACCCTTATAAACAAAAAGGGTTGTGAGATTTTGGGGTATGGCCAGGATGAGATGGTAGGCAAGGAATGGTTTAACTTTCTTCCTAAGGAGAATAGCAATAAGGTAAAAGAGGTTTTTAGAGGATTGATGGAGGGAAAGGTAGAGCCGTTTGAGTACTTTGAGAATCCGATACTGACTAGGGAGGGCAGGTATAGGCTTATAGCATGGCATAATACTTTACATAAAGACAATCAGGGCAATATTATAGGTATTCATTCTGCTTTATTCAGGAAGGAATTCCTAGCCTCCGCCGCCAGAACCGGTATCGAAATCATCGCTGGTCAAGTTTGCGAAGTCCACATTTTGAAGTGTGATTTCAAATTCTGCGTCCGTATCGG
>CAZOIE010000233.1:777-2567 GCA_964579905.1 uncultured Planctomycetia bacterium | reverse complement strand
GAAAGGAAGCAGAAACAGCTCTTAAAGAGAGCGAGGAGCGCTTTAAGGGGTTTTTCTATAATGCCTCGCATGCAATGGCGGTTGCCTATATCGATGGACACTTCATGCTCTTTAACGACAGGGCGGCGCGTATGCTTGGTTATACGCGGGAGGAATTTTCCTCAAAGAGTATTTTTGAGCTAACTCACCCTGAAGATACGGCGCTTAGCAGGGAATATTCACAAAAGCTTATAAATAAGGAGATAGATTCCTATCGCATTGAAAAAAGATACCTTAAGAAAAACGGTGATACCTTCTGGGCGGATTTATCTGTAAGGCCTATCCATGATTCGAGAGGCGATGTATCTGCAATGCTAGCTTTGATCATAGATATTACAGAGAGAAAACGCACAGAGGAGGAACTTAAGCTATCAGAGGTAAACTACCGCACAATCTTTAACTCGTCCACCGATGCAATTTTTATCCATGATATAGAGACAGGGAAGATAATAGATGCGAACGAGAAGGTGTTGGATATGTTTGGCTATACGGTAGAGGAAATCAAAAAGCTGGACATTGCAGATATTAGCGAAAAGAGTCCGAAGTATTCCCAGAAGGTTGTATCGGATACCATAACGAAGGTTGCCAAGGAAAAGAAACCTGAGATCTTTGAATGGCACGCCAGAAGTAGAGGGGGTAAGCTTTTCTGGGCAGAGGTTAGCTTGAAGGTTGTAAAGATTGAAGGCAAAGACAGAATATTGGCTGTAGTCAGGGATATAACCTTCCGGAAAAAAGCGCAAAATAAGCTCCAAAAGGCCTATGACCAATTGAAAGATACTCAGGATCAGCTAATTCAGATGGAGAAGCTTGGTGCCATAGGACAGCTAGCAAGTGGTGTAGCCCATGAGGTTAAAAACCCATTGGGGATAATTTTACAGGGAGTGCATTTTTTGGAAAATAAGATTGCCCCAGATGACAAAGATTCATTCAAGGTTTTATATATGATTAAGAATAGCGTTAATAGGTCTGATAGTATTATTCGTTCCCTTCTTGATTTCTCAAAAGAGGAAAAAGTCCATCTTAAAAACCAAGATATAAATTCTATTCTTGAAGAATCTATGCTCTTAACAAAACAACGACTCAAGTTTGAAGAGAATATAAATATAGTAAAGGAGTTAGGCAAAAATATTCCAAAGATACTCGCCGATAGGTCGAGGCTTGAGCAGGTGTTCATAAATCTCTTCTTAAATGCTACACAGGCAATGCCTGATGGGAAAGGTACGATAACAATACGTACCTACATGAGAAAGCTGGAACAGCTAAGAAATGGTATAGGCAAGAGGGCAAACGATAAATATAGCTTAGGAGAGCAGGCGGTAATAGTCGAGGTAGAAGATACGGGCAAGGGTATACCGGAGGAGGATTTAACAAAGGTATTTGACCCGTTTTTTAGTACCAAGGGCCCAGGTAAAGGTACCGGTTTAGGATTGTCTGTAACTCGAAAGATAATAGATATGCATAACGGTCTTATTGATGTTAAAAGTAAGGTAGGTAAGGGAACAAAATTCACAATATTGTTTAAAATAGCTTAATTTCCAAAAAAGAAAGGAACGCCAAATGGCAAAGAAGAAAATCCTTATGGTTGATGATGAGGAAAATTTCACTAATCTTGTAAGATTGAATCTTAATGCAACAGGTAAGTATGAGGTAATAGTAGAAAATGATGGAAAAAAGGCCTTGCTTGCCGTAAAGAACTCCAAGCCCGATCTAATCTTTCTGGATGTAATTATGCCTGATATAACAGGTGCAGA
>CAZOIE010000233.1:0-767 GCA_964579905.1 uncultured Planctomycetia bacterium | reverse complement strand
AGCAAGGCAGCTTGCTGAGGATAGTTATGCAAAGGAGATTCCAATAATCTTCTTAACCGCAATAGTCGATAAGGAAGAGGTTGGTATGAGGGGAGGCTTAACAGAAGACCATACCTTCATAGCCAAGCCTGTAACCGTTGAACGAATGATTGATATAATAGAGGAGCATATAAAGTAAAGCAGGGGGGGGTATAATGATTAGATTTCCCAAAAAGAATATGAGTCTTATTATAGCTTCTGCAATTTTACTGATAATCCTCACTATGTCGGATACCATCTTGGCTCAGGTTAGCTTGGTTGAGAATGACAGTTATGAGCTTAACATGATCCCATATGTACGCACAGATGTCATCACTCTTAAGAACAATGTTGACTTGGATAGCAACAATAGCAATGATACAACCACATATTTTGGGCTTGATTATAGCTTAGGGTTTGACATTCAGTTTAAAAATGATGGTCTTCAAGCGTTCCTTAAATTAGAGAGGAACGGCCCCTATGATTATGATGCACCGTTATTTATACATAATACATTGACTACCTCCACCGACAGGATGGAAAATTACGATACCTGCGACCTATTTCCGGGTCTTGAGGAATACTGGGTAGATGTGTCTTTAATTGGTGTTCCTGGAACTAGATTAAAGAGCGGTTTGTTTGGTTATGAGGTGGGAAACGGTATCGCCCTTGGGGGCGGATATGAGAATTACGGCTTGAGTCTATATAATGCTGGGGAAGACTTCTCTTGGAGGATACATTATATAAGG
>CAZOIE010000232.1:0-3550 GCA_964579905.1 uncultured Planctomycetia bacterium | reverse complement strand
CCTCACCCACCACTGATTCTAAAGAATCAACTGCCGTTCCTCGTAATAGATCTCTAAACAACTGCACTGTTCCTGAATTTTTCCCACCCTTAAATCCATTAGTATATGTATAGTATTTCCCAGGCTTTGCCATTTTAAGCTTTTCTCCTGCTTCATCTATCACTAAATTAAGTTTTTCCAAAAGCGCCAAAATATTAGCTGAATCTACATTATTAGTCCCATCAGCGTCATAAAGCCCTAAAGCTCTTACCGCCCTCTGATCTAACCACTCCTCATCTTGCATGCCATTAACCAAAATCTGCCTAAACAAAGGCAACAACTTATGCCTAGCCACAATAATCTGCTCATTCCTTGAATATACTTTTTGCTTAGCTGCATCAATCTGCTCAAGATTTTGAACTCCTGTGATATATGCCTGAACCTTCACACTCTCCAACTCATCCAAAGCTATTCTATGAGCTGCCATTGCCTCAAGCAGTCTTTGAGCCGCCCGCTGATACTCTCTTAATTCCCGTTTTTGCTCAGTATCTGGACCTTGAAACTCAGCTATCTGCTTCTCATAAGCCTCAATACCTTTCAAAGCTGTTTCAATTGACTCAGGGAATCGCTTTAATGACAACTCAAGCCTTTTAATGGTTTCTTCGACTGCCTCTCTAGCTGTCACATTGTTTTCTGCATTAGTTTTTTTAGTCCTTAGGCTCTTAAGCGATGCAGCTTCTTCATCACTGGCATACTCTTTAATTAAATCCAAGTTAAATTGCTTTTTAGTCTTACCTGATTCTTTTAGCTCTACTTCATATTCATCGCCTAAGCCATATATAGCCCTGTCAAGTATTTTTTGCTCCAGCTCAGCCAAATCCTTCTGAAGCTCCTCAAGCTGCTCAACCAGCTCAGCCTGATTTTTCTCTTTCTTACTTATCTCACCTTGTAAGCCCTGTATCTCTATCCTTAAAGTCTCAAGTAACTCACCTTCCTCATCTCTAGAAAATTCATTAATTAAATTCAAATTAAACTCCTCCTCACTCTTACCTGATTCTTTCAGCTCAACTTCATATTCATCACCTAAACCATATTTAGCCCGATCAAGAATTAGTTTCTCCACCTTATTAAGATTCTTTCGAGCTTCTGCTGCAGCTTTATCTAATTCTTCTTCTGACAGCATTGATTCAAGACTTGCTTTTAACTCAGCTAAATCTGCTTCATTTTCTGCCAGGTTTTGCTTAAATCTTTCAATATCAGCTTTTCTACCTTCAATTGCCCCCAGTAATATATTTTTTTGCGTCTGAGTGTCAAACCCATTAAGCTTTGCATACAAAACCTCAATCGCATTATCTACTGCCGCTCGAGTTTGATTACTATCCAAATCTGCTCGCTGATTTTTACTCTTTTGAACTTGAACTGGCGCCTTAACTTTTTTTCCGCTTGCAGTATAACCTACAATCTCCTCCTCATCTTCCTTCAATCTACCTTTTTTACCAACAGTCTTTACAAACGGCTTTCCATCCAATACCTTTTGCAAAGCCCTAATCATTAAATCCTCAGCCGCAATATTTAAACCATGAGCCAAGGCAATATAGTCAAAAGTTTCTTTATCAGCCCCAGCCAACGCCTTCTTTTCCTTTTTCCTCACTCTTTCCTTTTTCATTTCTCTAGCCCTTACCACTGCCTCCACAAACTGCTTAATCTCATATGAATCAAACAAGGAAATGTCCTGCAAAATCTCACCCTTACGACTCCTGCCCACAACCTCACTCAATAAATGCTGTTTAATAAAGTCAAATTGACTAATTCCCAAACCATGCATAAACAACATTTCTCCAGCCTGATTATCACCAAAAGCTTTTACAAAATTTTCATTCCCTTCCAAAGCCTTAATTATCAACTCAAACGCCAAACTTACATTATAGTTATCACCTTGACCCAACAATAATCCTAGCCTCGATCGCTCCTCTTGCCACTTAGGACTATTTTTATCATAATAGTAAACTGCAATCTTTTCCTCTCCTGTATAATCTGTCCATCGACCCAGCAATTTACCCTGATCCTCAGGCAATGAATCTAGTTGCTCTCGCGTTAACTTCCCTTGACTCTTAGTATTTATCACGCTTTCTTCACCTTGAGAATTAATATATACAAGCTCCATCTCTTCCAAACCTTCTGCCACAGGCCCCACCCCACCACCTTCTTTAAACGCCTCTTTATTAACATCAAAATCAACCAAGTCCACTTTTTCAACCAAACCAAAATCATTCAAGTACGCAAGTTGCTTTTTATCAGCCCCACTATCCTGTGCCAATCTCTCCAATGCTTCTTGCCTTCGACTAACAATATCTATTACCTGCTCCATTACCAACCCCTGCAGCTCATTCCCAGCCACTCCTCTAAAAGTCTTCGTCCCGATTGATTGCTCAAATGCAAATCCTTTGGCTGTCACCTGACCCATTGCTGCCCCCAAAGCCTCAACCAAAGCATACTCAATAAATGCTTCTTGCCATAAAAATACATCCCCTTGTTTAGTGCTAGCAAATCCAGCTTCAGTTTTTGGCAAATCAGTTCGCCTAGGTACACCTGCCCCTGACGACACCATGTCAAGAGCTCGAGCCAGTTTTTCAACCGCTCTTTTAACCTCTCCTGAAGGCTTAATTGACAACTCAGCCTTTTCATAACCCACCTCAACCACCTCAGCAGCTTGACCAACCACATCTTGCACTTTCTCAGCAGTCTCAGCAGCCATAGATGCAGCCTGTCTTAAGCCTTTTAAAAATCTCTCCAAAGCAGACAACTCACCATCATCCAAATCAAAATCAGTCACCAAATGATCAGTATCAGTCAATCTCACATACATTGGCGCTGAACCATTTTTCACCCGCAGCACTGACCCAGGCTGCAACAATTCGCTAGACATAATAAATTGGCGCAAATCTTCAAAAGTGTAAATTGGCTGATCCACTCGGTGATTAAACACATCTACCAAAGGCTCACCATTTTCATCCAATGTTAAAGAAGTAATCCTGGTGCGTATTGGTAGCTCTTCCCCTAAATCAACTATTAACTCGCCCTCGTCTCCAGCTACCCTTGAAGCCAGATATCGACCCTCTTCATCCTGCCACACCATCATCCGTCCATAATCTTCAATTATCCCAAGCCTCATCAACACCTTAGCCACTGCTGACAAATTATCAATTCTTTCAATGCTGCCATCCCCCAACTCACCCCATTTATTCCTCAAACCTTCAATTGATATATATTTAAAGCCATCTGCAGACTCATAAACCACAGTATCTAAAGCTTTTACTGCATATTTATCCAACCCCTCAACCACCTGAGTAAACACATCCTCAGCTGCAGCCAAATTACCATTTACCCCAGCAGCTATAGAATCAAAGCTAGCCTCAGCCAAATTTAACCATGGTTCAGGTACCCCTTCTTCAACTACTGTTTTTAATTTATCCAAACCACTTACCTCAACCTCATCCACTTCTTCATCGTCTACCCCTAATCTCTTCAAGTCATAGACGCCGTTTATAATATTGTTATAATGTTCTAATTC
>CAZOIE010000231.1:0-3561 GCA_964579905.1 uncultured Planctomycetia bacterium | reverse complement strand
TTGCAGTATCTTTTTTCCGCCATGGCAGGGTATAATGAACTCAAAGCAAAAGGCGACCTTGACCAGTTTTTCTCAATGATTGATCGGCCGCGCGGAATACACCTTTGCGGCAACCCGGATTGGGATTTTTTGCTGGGATTGGATCTTGATATCCTTTCTATTGATATTTACACAAATGCTGAAATTTTCTCTTCCTATGCATCCTCAATAACACGCTTTCTTGAGAAAGGCGGTGTTCTTGTCTGGGGAATTGTCCCTACAGGGTTTGAAGCCTTTGAAAAAGAGGACATGAACACATTGACGGCTCAATTGGAGAATGTGTGGCAGATTCTGTCCCAAAAGGGTATTGATATTGATCATCTGCTGCACAGAAGCATGCTCTCACCGGCGACCTGCTGTCTGGTTAACCTTGACAAGGAAAAAACCGTGGAAAAAGCTTTTTCAATTGTACAAAAACTTTCCAAAATACTCCGTGTTAAGCATAAATTAGGATCCGCTTGAGAGACTGAAACTTTGCGGTCAAGAATTAAGCACAGTCCACACACCTGCTTAACGAAAGGCATACTCATGATCAGCGGTCTATATCAGACCTGAAATCAGTCCAACGGAAAGGATGAGGAGGCCGATGCCTATTATTAGCTGAACGACTCTCAAGGTGATTTTTTTCATTAATCTCTTGCCGACAAATGCGCCTAAAAAGGCAGCCATTGAGACCGCGCCTATCAAGCTGATTCCCCCAGCTTCAATTATCAGGTCAAAGTGCCGGGTGAAAAAAACCGACCCGTATATCATCAGCCGGGAAAAATCCACTACAACTGCGCAGACAACCCCAGTAGCGATGAAAGCTTCTTTTTCGAACCTGCATTTTATTAGAACCGCCGACCTAAGTGCGCCCTGGTGGCCGGATATGCCGCCAAAAAAGCCTGACAGGGCTCCGCCCAGGGGAAGGTATTTTTTATCAAACTGAATCCGTGCTTCCAGCGCCGGTACAAGTTCAAGGAGTGCAAACAGAAAAATCAAACCGCCAACGACCAGCTTGATGGTTTCAACTTCAAAGACCCGAGCGCCGATTGTGTAGGATGCCAGAACAGGCAGGCCGCCCAGTTTTGTAAGAATGAACGCTCCGATAGCCGCCATGATGGCACCGGGGACAATAAACTTCACTGCCACTTGCATATCGGCCCGACGCCATAAGAGTCCCAGCTTGAACAGATTGTTGGCCAAATGGATAACGGCTGTCATGGCAACTGCTATTTCTATGGGAAAAAAGATAGCAAATACCGGCATGAGGAGTGTCCCCAGGCCGAATCCCGAAAAAAGCGTCAGGCCAGAGACCGCAAGCGCGGCAAGACAAAGAACACTGTATTGTACAATAACGGATTCCATCATTCGAATATTATTCCTTAAGGTTAAACACTTCTCCAAATAGCTCCTTGACCTTGGCTTTTGCCTCTTTTAGTAAATCCTCTCCGTCGGGAGTAATTCTATAGACCCTTCGGATTTTACCGTGGATGTGTTTTTTTTGAGATGCTAAGTATTCCTTTTCTTCCATTTTGTGTAGCATCGGATAAAGCGTTCCCGGGCTCAGGTTGTATCCATGTCTTTTAAGTTCTTCTATAATCCAGAGACCGTAAAGCTCTTCCTTTGACGCGTGATATAAAATGTGGAGCCTGATGAATCCCTTGAATAGATCGTGTTTCATCTGTTCTTTATCTCATAATATTCTGTTAACGAAAAACGATATCTGTTTTCGTTAACAGAAAAACGATAACGATCGCAACCAAAAAGTGAAAAAAATAGAATGGTAAGCACTTAACACAATCAGCCAAACATTATTGACTTTTCAATCGGTTATGATAAATTTCGTACGATTGTTTTATAGCATGATGATCAGAGCTTTTTCTGCTGGAAGGCAGATTTCCATTCAACATGATGTTCGTGCAAGGAAATTGATTGCAAATGAAAGCTGTTATCGAAGCTAAAAGGCTGACACGCAAATTTGGTAATTTTGTTGCGGTTGACCACGTGGAGTTCAGGGTATACCAAGGGGAGATCTTCGGTTTTTTGGGCCCCAACGGCGCCGGCAAGACGACAACGGTGCGCATGCTCACCAACGTGATCGACCCCACAGAGGGTACGGCTTCAATTCAAGGTTACGACATCCGCAAAGAACCATTGCTATCGAGAATGCACATAGCCGTCGTCCCCGAAGAGGCGAATGTGTACCTTGATCTGTCTGTCTGGCAGAATCTCATGCTCATGTCTGAATTGCACGGTGTTGCGCGGCATCGATGCATCCAGAAGGCTGAGCGCCTTCTTGAGGCACTCGGCCTGACGGCGATAAAAAAGCAGAAGGCCCGCTCTCTCTCAAAGGGGCTCCGGCAAAGGCTTATGCTGTGCGCGGCGCTGATAACAGATCCACAAGTACTATTTCTAGACGAACCCACCAGTGGATTGGACGTCCAGAGTGCAAGGCTGATACGCCAGACAGTGGGCGATCTGAACCAGAGCGGCCTCACTGTGTTCTTAACCACCCACAACATGAGCGAAGCTGGCGAGATGTGCTCGCGTATAGCAATAATCGACAAAGGCCGTATTGTTGCCACAGATCACCCGGAAAAGTTACGTTCCACTATAAATTCCCGTCAATACGTCTCAGTGTGCTTTTCCGGTGCTATACCGGAACATGGTGAGTTAGAGTCTTTGCCAGGTGTCTCACAAATTTACCTGGATAAGCACAGTTTTCGGTTGTACACCAAGTTGCCCGGTCAAGTGGTAACCGAGGTCGTCCGACTGGCAGACAGGAAGGGGTTGGAGATAGTAGATCTTAGCAACCACCAACCCAGTCTGGAAGATGTGTTTCTGCACTTCACGATCGGATGCAAGGAGAAGGGATAGCAATGCCGATTCAAAGTGAAAAGGTTCAGTCTTGGCGCTGGCAGTTGCGTGGTTCGCTGGTCATCCTGAAAAAGAACGCACGATTGTACTATCTGAAACCGCCCGTGCTGATCTTCGGAGTTCTTTTCCCAGTGTTTTTCTTCCTTGCGTTTAAGATGGGGCGTCCTGCCGCGGCAGAAAACGTCGTTCCAGGCATGGTTGCCATGGCACTTTGGTTCACTGCGAGCGCAGTTGGGCCTTTGGTAACCCCTTGGGAACGTAGCGCCAAGACCTATGAACGTCTTATTTCAACGCCAGTATCACTGCAAGCGATACTGGCTGGAGACGTGATCAGCGGGTTCGTTTTCGGAGCCTGTCTTTCAGTTATTCCAATATTCCTTGGACTCGTTCTTACAGATGTTTCTATTACAAACGTGTCACTACTCATTGCTGGAATCATCATGGGAGCGCTGAACTTTGCTTCTTTGGGAGTACTTCTTGCCTCACCTCCTGCAAGTGGACCCTCTAACATAATGCTGTTGTCCAATTTGATCCGGCTACCGCTGCTTTTCGTGAGCGGGATATTCCTGCCGATTGGGCAAATGCCTGTCTGGGCTCAATGGATTGCGCCGTTGTCGCCGTTATCCTATGCAAGTGCTTTGATTCGAACTGCTTTTGGGGGTT
>CAZOIE010000230.1:0-3577 GCA_964579905.1 uncultured Planctomycetia bacterium | reverse complement strand
ATAAAAAGGCCTCTAGTAAAAATCCGAACCTGGACTTGGCCTCATCTTCAGATATGCCTATAAGCTTAAAGATTTTCTCCTGCAGCTCTCTATTATGAATCCTTATACTGCCGCTTGCTATCTCCGTTCCGTTTAAAACCAAGTCGTAGGCCCTAGAACATACCTTAAGCGGCTCCTTATCAAGATTATCTAGATCCTCATCGTTCGGCGCAGTAAACGGATGATGCTGTGCCTCTATTCTTTTTTCCTCTTCATTGAATGCAAAGAGCGGAAAATCCTCGACCCATAAAAAGTTAAAGATGTTATTATCGATTAGGTTTAGTTTTTGGGCAATTTTTAATCGCAACAAACCAAGTACCATGCAAGCAGCCTCATGTTTATCGCTTACTATTAGACATATAGTATCCTTCCCACCATAAAACTTATTTGAAAGTTCTTTAAACTTATCCTCTGGAATAAACTTCTTTATCGGTGAAGACACCTTACCTTCATGAATCTTAAAATATGTCAAACCCTTAGCTTTATTTTCTTTAACAAAATCTATAAGAGTATTGATTTCACTGTTTGAGAACTTATCAGGGTTTGGTGCAAAAATCCCTTTGATAGCACCACCCGAATCTATAGTATCCTTGAAGATCCTAAACTCTGTATCTCGAAATCCATCGCTTAGATCGACTATCTCTAGCCCAAATCTAAGATCCGGCTTATCCGTACCATATCTTGAGATAGCATCAGCATAGCTTAACCTATCGAAGGGCTTCTTGATATCAATATCCATGGTATCTTTAAGAAGCTTAACAACCAGTTCCTCCACTATCCTGTAAATATCCTCTTCGCTGACAAAGGACATCTCCATATCCAACTGGGTAAACTCTGGTTGCCTGTCAGCGCGCAAATCTTCATCCCTGAAACATTTTGCTATTTGATAGTACCTTTCAAACCCCGCAACCATCAGCAGCTGCTTAAAGAGTTGCGGAGATTGTGGAAGTGCATAGAACTTTTGTGCACTCAAGCGGCTTGGGACAAGATAATCACGTGCTCCTTCAGGGGTAGACTTTGTCAAAAACGGTGTCTCAACCTCAATAAAATCGTTCTTATCAAGCGATTCTCTCATACACTTAATAACCTTATGCCTGAAAAAGATATTATCTGCTGTGGCCTTTCTTCTTAGGTCCAGATATCTATACTTAAGCTTTAATTCTTCGGTTGGCTCAATACTGCCTCCAACCTCAAAGGGTGGGGTATTAGAAACATTTAATATATTTAGAGCCTTTGCAACAACCTCTATCTCTCCGGTAGGTATTTTTGGATTTTCTGTCCCCTCAGGTCGCTTGCCGACAAGCCCCTCAACCATCACGACAAACTCATTCCTTAAATCCTGAGCTTTTTCGTGAAGCTCCTTATCTAGCTCGGGATTAAAAACTACCTGGGTAAGACCATATCTGTCCCTTAGGTCTATAAACAAAAGTCCTCCGTGGTCTCTGGTTGAGTGGACCCATCCACACAAACATACCTTCTGATCCAGATTTTTTATATTTAACTCTGAGTTATTATGCGTTCGCATCATATTAACAATTCTTCGATTTGCTTTTAGTAAAATCTAAAAGGTTTGTAATTTTAATGTTGTTCTGCTTGGATGTTTTCATATCTCTTAAGGTAATAGTGCCTGCCTTAAGCTCATCTGAGCCCAATATTGCTACTAGGCTTACGCCCAATTTATTTGCCTGGTTCATCTGTGCCTTCAATGACTTGCCCTGATAATCAATAACAGCCCCTACGTTATTCTTTCGTAGCTCCTGAACAAGCTCAAATGCCTTTTTATAACTATCATCTCCAATAGTGGCAAAATATACCATGAAGTTATCATCGGTACATGAGGATGTAGAAAGTTCTGAGGCTAAAAGTAATCTTTCCAGGCCGAGTGCAAAGCCGACTCCCGGTGTATCTGGACCACCAAAAAGTTTAATCAAACCGTCATACCTGCCACCGGCCCCTATTGCATCCTGTGAACCTAAGGAATTATGTGTGACCTCAAAGACAATGTTAGTGTAATAATCCAGACCTCTAACCAAATTTCTATCTTCTACATATTCAACCTTCTGTTGCTTTAACAGCTCTTTAACTTGTCTATAGTGATCGTTACAATTACTACACAAGCTATCGCTAATTGCAGGTACCGCCTTTATTATCTTCCTACAGGATTCTTTTTTACAATCTAAGATTCTAAGAACGTTTTTATTAAAACGTGAGTTGCAATCTTCGCATAAACTAGCAAGGTGTTTTTTAAGATTCTTTCTTAAGAGTTCACCATACTTTTTTCTGTCATCCATACAACCGATGCTATTAATTAAGAGCGTGGGGCTTTTAATTTTCAAATTACTCAGCAAGGTGTTCAATAATATAATTACCTCAGCATCCAAGAAAGAACTGCTTGAGCCTATTACCTCAACGCCAATCTGATGAAACTGCCTAAGCCTTCCCTTCTGAGGTCTTTCTGCTCTAAACATGGGTCCAATATAATAAAGCTTAACAAAGCCCTCTGTCTTATCCAGGCTATTCTCAAGGTATGCCCTGACAATAGAAGCGGTAGCCTCAGGCCTAAGAGAAATCGATCTAGACTTTCTATCTTCAAAGGTGTACATCTCCTTTTTCACAATATCGGCCCCTTCACCTAGTGAACGCTTAAATAGGTTGGTATCCTCTAAGATAGGAGTCCTGATCTCTTTAAATCCGTATAGGCCGAAGGTATCATGCGCTATCTGCTCAAGTGCCTGCCACTTACATGCTTCCTCTGGAAGGATATCCTTTGTTCCTCTGACAGCTTTAATGTCCATTTTCGTTAGTGTTTTGGATATAATTAGTTAAAGGTATTGGGTTACAAGGTAAAAAACAAGATTATTTTATCTTGCTCTTCATTATTAAACCGGGTTTAAAGACGGCTACCTTTTTGGGTGGGACAGGTACCTCATCACCGGTTCTGGGATTTCTTCCGCGCCTGGCTTTTCTGGATTTTATTTTAAATACACCGAAGTTGCGAAGCTCTACGGTTTCACCCTTACTAAGAGAGTCTATTATGCAATCTAGGGTCCTTTGAACAACCTTTTTCACATCTATCTGCTTGAGATCTGCCTCATCAGCAATTTTAATAACTATGTCTTTTTTTGTCATATCCCCATCTCCTTCTTTTATAATTAAAATTTACAAAAATAACTTTACTGCACCACTCCCTGTTGCCTTAAAAAACCAAGTGCAATATAGACTATAAACAGAATCATACCGATAGATAAAATAAAGATCAGAATCTGTAGTATCTTATTTTTCGCAGATTCTAAAGAAGGTCCTGATGTTTTCTTTACCTCTAGCTTTGCAGCCTCTAATCTTCCCAATATTCTATTAAGAAGAAGGAATGAATTATGCCAGTCGCTCTCAAGCTTTTTAAGCTGCATATCCGAGATGGTGGATACGGATTCAAGTGATAATATTGCGCTAATAACATCCATGGTTCTGTCTTCAACGTTCGGTTTTGACTCAAGCTCCTCCATGAGCGATTGGTATCTGCGGGCAATTAGGCTCTTTG
>CAZOIE010000229.1:1198-3601 GCA_964579905.1 uncultured Planctomycetia bacterium | reverse complement strand
TACCGCGAAAGGTAAGAGATTAATAGCAGAGAATATAGCGAATGTTCTATTTCGAGAATGTTTTAATGAACTATAATGGTATAGACTATAAATGATGAGAAAACTAAGACCGAATATACATAAAACCCATACTAACCAGAAAATAGCTCTAATAATATTTGGATTGCTTCTTGGAATGATTTTACTTGAATTAGGACTGCGCATTGGAGGGTTTATACTTTTATCCATTCAAGAACATAAGAACAAATTTATTCTTAAACAAAAAGGCTCATATCGTATTATGTGCCTAGGAGAGTCTACTACTGCAGGATGGGGCGGAAATTCTTACCCAAGATACCTCCAGGAAATTTTAAACCAGCGAGATGTGGGAATAAAATTTGCTGTAATAAATAAAGGTATAATCGGTACTAACACGGGAGCTATAGCACTTGATATAGAGTATAATTTAGACAAGTATAGCCCTGATATGGTGATTACAATGATGGGAATAAATGATGGAAGATATAATATGGCATATGAAAATATCCCTGTTAACAAGCAGTTATTATTAATAAAATCATTGAGGATTTATAAATTCTTAAGACTTCTTCAGTTTCATATTATAGCTAAAATTCAAGAGTTAGGAATTTATAAACAAAATAAACAGAAAAAAAGTACTTTTAAAGCGGCAAATCACCTAGCCTATTTAGATGCTCTCAAAAAACAAGAAGATGCATCAAAAGCGGAAAAAGAAACTGTTATTTTAAGCAAGGTAGATCGCTTAATTAAACAGGGTATAGTTGAAACGCAGAATGATATATTTAAAAAGATTAAAGAGATAGATATAGATCATAATGAAGCATATGGCGAATTAGGGTTTTATTATTATCTGCAGGGCAAATACATTAGAGCCGAACAGTTACTTAAAAAAGCTATAGAGATTGATCCCCCAGATGAACATGCCTATATTCTTTTAGGAAAGTGTTATACTGCGCGAGAAGAATATTACAAAGCCGAACAAATGCTCAAAACAGCCATAAGGATAAATCCTACAACGGCTTATGGATATGAAGAATTAGGATTTTGTTATAAGAACGAAAACAGATATGGTGAAGCTGAAGAAATGTATAAGAAAGCTATTGAACTTAATCCAAAAATTTCTTTAGTAGGATTAATAAGGCTTTATAAAGAATTAGGAAGATATGATAAGGCTGTAAAAGAGCTTAGCGAGAATTTGGAAATGAATCCTAAAGATGAATGGATATATGCCAGCCTCGGTCAATGTTATAATGAAATGGGAAATATGCTACTTGCAGAGTGGTATTATAGTAGAGCCAATGAGTTAAGGTTAAGCTATTATAATTTAGTAACACGCCGTAATTATAATAGAGTTAAAGAGATTGTAGCACAAAAAGGAGCAAAATTGGTATGCGTACAGTATCCGGTGCGTAGCATAGCATCATTAAAGAAAATGTTTTACAGTAAAAAAGGTGTTATTTTTGTAGATAATGAACAAATATTTAAAGAAGCAATAAATGAAACAAGTTACGATGAATATTTTACAGATATGATAGGCGGTGATTTTGGCCATTGCACAGAAAAGGGTAATAAGTTATTAGCTGAAAATATAGCGAATGTCATATTAGAGAAATGCTTTAATGAATAAATCTTGTAGTTATTTTTATTTACTAAAGCTACAACGAGTATAGTTAGCGGAAATAAAATTGAGGTTTATATAAGTGGAAAAAACAAAAAATCAAGTTAAGGGGAAGTTAAAAGCATTCCTTTTTAGCATACTTGTTCTACTTGTTTTAATAGAAATAATGTTGCGCATTGCAGGAACTGTTTACTTAAAGGTTTGTTCTGATAAAAAATCGATTCATAGTAGTAAAAAAAGCGATTATACCATTTTGTTTTTAGGGGACTCGTATACTTTTGGTCTTGGAGCACCTTATGAAAAAAGTATGCCAAATCAATTGGGGATTATGCTGAATTCAGAATTTAAAGATAAAGCCATTAATATAATTAACAAAGGGAAGCCAGGTAACAATTCATATCAGATTTTAAAAAACTTAAATTATGATATAATTTCCATTAGGCCAGATCTCATAATTCTTTTAGTGGGACTTAATAATTCTTGGAATTATTTGGGATATACTTCGCATATAAAAGGAAAAGGGAATGTATTTTCGTTATTGCAAAATTGTCTCTACAATCTTCGTATATTTAAATTAACAAAACTTTTATTCCTTGCTATAAAAAACAGTAAAGCTGTTTTGCTATTTAATGAATTCAAAAATAGATCAAAAAAAGATAGAATTTTCAAAGTTAAAAAGCTATTTATTAAAAGCTTCCAACCCGATCGAATAGATAAAAAAGTATATAAAACTCAAGAATACGGGAAAAAAGCAATGGGGCATTTTG
>CAZOIE010000229.1:0-1098 GCA_964579905.1 uncultured Planctomycetia bacterium | reverse complement strand
AGAAGGGCATAGAAGTTGGCCCTAACAACTCAGATAATTATAGTGGCCTGGGCAATGTTTATCTATTACAAGGACAATATGATAAAGCAATAAGGTATTTTGAGAAGGGCATAGAAGTTGGCCCTAACAACTCAGATAATTATAGTGGCCTGGGCAAGGTTTATTTAGACCAGAGACAATATGATAAAGCAATAGAATTATTTTCTGAAGCAATAAGGATAAATCCGGACTGTCAGGAGAGCCATGGGTTATTTGTACGATGTTGCAAAGCAATATCTATGAATGAGGATGAAATAGCAATGGCTATTAGTGAAATATCGAAAAATTCTCGATTAGCGTCGACTTCAATTGCAATGTCACAAGTGAAAAGAATTGACCTAGAAGTAAATAGTTGGTTAAGGTCAGACATAGAAAAGATTGTAAAAATGTGCCAGCAAGAAGAAATAAAGATAATTTTACAAAATTATCCACTTAGTGGGACATATAATAAAGTTATTAAGGAAATTGCTGAGAAAAATTCCATTCCATTTATAGATCATTGTTATATATTCAAAAATTTGTTGAGCAAAGAAAAAGTGAGAATGGAAGATTATTTCAAACCTGATACGCACTGTAATGAAAAAGGTTATGGAATTATGGCAGAGAATATTTACAATAAAATAATAGAAGAAAGTTTAATCAGCTTTGACGAGAGATAAGAAAGTTAGTGTCAATTTTTGTAATTTTAAGTAAAGTAAAACAATAACAGACTCTTTTCCCAAAATTATTAAACTCTAAATGAAAATTCAAAAGAAAAAGTTCATAGCATTTTTTACAGGATTATCTATAACTATTATATTGTTAGAGGTTATGCTACGAATTATAGGTTTTATTAACATAAATAGAGTAACTTCTGATAAGAAATTATTGAGTAGTTCCCAACAAACTAATTACACCATACTATTTTTAGGAGATTCCTTTACCGCTGGCATGGGAGCTTCTCATGACAAAACTATGCCAACACAGTTACAGAATTTATTCAATTCAGAATTCAAAGAAAATTTTGTTAATGTTATTAATGGAGGAATGCCTGGCTGTAATACAACTCAAGTTTTGAAC
>CAZOIE010000228.1:0-3601 GCA_964579905.1 uncultured Planctomycetia bacterium | reverse complement strand
ATTTGCTGTTAGGTTTTATTCAAAGTATGTTAAGGAAAATAGGATATTAAAGCAGGTTATTGAGAGATTAGAAGCAGATTCAAGGATTGCCCAGGTTTTGGTAACCGATGTCGACCATAATGCTGCCACAGGAAGAACAAATACTACGATAAAGTTCCTTGAGCTTGATGTTGAAGGTATGCCTCTTAAGCCCAAATACTTTACATTCTCAGGAAATATCATCCAGTTTCAATCCTTAGTTATAAGGTTTGAAGATATTCATATCAGAAAAGCCTCCAAGTTTAAAGACAAAAGCGCATATCTTTTCTGGAAGGTATTCATGCTTGATGGGAAGAATACCCAAGAATTTGAAATAGCCAAGATAAATCAAATTCCTCAAGGATACAAAATTAAAGAGTCAAATAATTACTTTGAAGAGAAGCTGTGGCAAGAGTTTTGGAACTATGCCCTAGATCCTGAGGCAGCAAGAAGAATGGGTATAAGAAATGCTCAAATAGAGGCACCGGGTACCATGTTTGTTCCTGGTATGCTTTATACTATAAACATAGAACATGATGGCGGTATACGAATAGACTCTGTCAAAATCCCAGAGATACTAAAAGGGGAACAGATACCAGAATAAGTGTATATATTTAAGAGGTACAGCTTTGGATAGTAAGCTTAAGAAGATATATAAGAGATTCAAAGGGACAGAGGATGAACTTATTCCAATCCTTCAAAGGATTCAGAATGAGTTTGGCTATCTTCCAGAGGATGTAATGTGTGAGGTAGCAAGGTTTGTAAAGCTCCCCAAATCCCGCGTATATGCGGTTTCAACATTCTATGCGCAGTTTCGATTTAATCCTATAGGGAAAAAACATATCGTACTCTGTCGCGGTACCGCCTGCCATGTAAGGGGTGCAAAGAGAATACTTGAGGCAATCGAGGAACAGCTTGGTATACAGGAAGGAGAAACTACTGCAGACGGCGAGTATTCCCTTGAGAGCGTTGCCTGTATAGGTGCATGTGCCCTCTCGCCATGTATAATGATTGACAAGAAGGTAGTTGCCAAGGTAACCCCTAAAAAGATAAAGGAACTTTTTTTTAAAAAGTCTTAGTAGGTAATGACAATTAGCATTAAAAAAATACAAGATATAGCAAAAAAGAAATACCATCTACTTGAAAACAGCAAGCACCCTGTAATACTTATAGGTACTGCTACCTGCGGACGCTCTGCTGGTTCCTTGGACGTGCTTGATGCTCTGAAAAAAGAGTTAAGAAAGAAGAAGATAAAATGTAGTATTGTTGAGGTGGGCTGTATCGGGCTTTGTTATGCTGAGCCCATTGTTTGTGTCAAAAAGCCAAATAGACCATTTATCTGTTATGGAAATATTACCCCTGATAAGATAAGAGAGATTATAAAGAAGTATCTTCAGGGTGATGATGTACTTTCAGAGTATGCACTTGGTACGCTGGGCGTAGCCACTCAAGGTAGGATAAAACCCCTTTTTAGCATTCCTTTCTTTAAGCCTCAGGTAAGAAGGGTGTTGAGTAAATGTGGTTTCATAGATCCTACCGATATCAATCATTATATTGCACAGGATGGTTATAGCGGTTTTACCAGGGCACTAAAATCGGGAAGAGAGGCTACGTGCGATGAGGTAAAAAAATCAGGCCTGCGTGGAAGAGGGGGTGCTGGTTTTCCAACATGGAAAAAGTGGCAGTTTTGTAAGGATACCAGATCAGATAAAAAATACCTGATATGTAACGCAGATGAGGGTGATCCAGGTGCCTTCATGAATAGGTCGCTTATTGAGGGTGATCCGCATTCCATTATCGAGGGTATGCTTATAGCCGGTTTTACAATAGGGGCAAGCGTAGGTTATATCTATTGCCGTGCAGAGTATCCGCTTGCCTTAGAGCGACTTGAAACCGCCCTGGCGCAGGCTAAGAAAATCGGTCTAATAGGAAATAAGATACTAGGTTCTAACTTTAGTTTTCAGATAAAGATTAAAGAGGGTGCTGGTGCCTTTGTCTGCGGTGAGGAAACAGCCCTTATAGCCTCAATCTCCGGTGAACGTGGGATGCCACGGCCACGTCCACCGTTTCCTGCTGTATCAGGGCTATGGTCCAAACCTACTATTATTAATAACGTAGAGACCCTTGCCTCGGTTTCACTGATCCTGCAAAAAGGAGCTAAGTGGTTTAGTAAACATGGTACCAAGGAGAGTAAGGGTACCAAGACATTCGCGCTTGTTGGGAAGATTAAAAATACAGGGCTTATTGAGGTGCCGCTTGGTATTACACTAAGAGAGGTTATATATGATATAGGCGGGGGCTTGTTGGACGATAAAAAGATGAAGGCGGTTCAGACAGGTGGGCCATCCGGTGGATGTATTCCCTGCAACATGCTGGACCTTAAGGTTGACTATGACTCACTAAATTTAGCTGGCTCCATAATGGGTTCAGGTGGTATGGTTGTGATGGATGAGGGTACCTGCATGGTTGATGTTGCCCGTTTTTTCCTCGATTTTACCCAGAAAGAATCATGCGGTAAATGTGTACCGTGTAGGCTGGGTACTAAGCAGATGCTGGAAATTCTAGAGGACATCACAAGTGGAAACGGCAAGCCTAAAGATATAGAGCTCCTAATAGAAATGGGAGAGGCAATTAAGAAATCCGCCCTTTGTGGGCTAGGTCAAACAGCCCCCAATCCAGTACTTACCACAATCAAATATTTCCCAGATGAATACGAGTCACACATAAATAAGAAGAAATGTCCTTCCGGCGTATGTAAGAGTTTAATAAAGTACACAATAGACAAGAAGGCTTGTAAGAGCTGCTCGGCGTGTTTAAAGGCCTGTGGGCATAATGCCGTAACCAAAAAGGGCAAGGTTTTTAGTATAAATGATAAAAGGTGTCAGAGGTGCAGTATCTGTAAAGAGGTATGCAAGTTTAACGCAGTTAGGATTGACTAATTTTATAAAGGTTAAGAATGGCAAGGGTTGAGATTATAATAGATGGTAAGAAGATTTTAGCAGATGAGGGTAGTACCATCCTGCAAGTTGCCCTAAAGCGCAATATATACATACCCAATCTGTGCTACCATCCAGATTTACAGCCGGTAGCGGTCTGCAGGCTTTGTCTTGTGGATGTAGAGGGAAGGGGGCTAGTTACTTCTTGCAATACCAAGGTCCAAGAGGGGATGGTTATTGATACCACATCTAATGAGATTACAAAGCTTCGACGTGTATCCTGTAAACTGCTAATAGTAAATCATCATATAGACTGTCTTGAGAACTTTGAAAGTACCGGTTGTAAGCTAAAACAGATAGCAGACTTCTTGAATATTAAGAGCGATGATCTAAAAGATCTAAGATTACCTAAACAAAAGCGCGATATAGATACTTCGAATCCATTCTTCGATCGTGATCCAAATAAATGCGTGTTATGTGGAGCATGTGTCAGGACATGCGATAGGCTCCAAAGTGTAAGGGCTATAGATTTCATAAACCGAGGATACAATACAAAGATAGGCACCTTTTGCGATATGCCGATTGAGGAGTCTATATGCGAATCATGCGGTGAATGTGCTGTTCGCTGTCCAACCGGAGCACTTTCT
>CAZOIE010000227.1:0-3607 GCA_964579905.1 uncultured Planctomycetia bacterium | reverse complement strand
AAAGACTGCCTTTCCATAGACGACCCCTTCGGCGAGGTTTCGGGCCTGGCTGCCGTTCGAGCGCTTAATCCCGATATCACATTGCTGCATGGACATGCGGCCGATAAATACGGCAACACGATTCTTCTGCCCCCCCACGGAGAGGACGTTTACGGTGCCTTGGGCAGCCGTAAGGGTGTTATCGTAACCGTGGAAAAAATCGTTTCGACGGACTTCATTCGGCGAAACTCCCATCTGGTAAGACTTCCCGGATATTTTGTCAGGAGTGTATCCGAAGTGCCGATGGGGGCACACCCCAGCGGGATGAACAATCAGGGGCTCTCTGAGATCAGCGGTTACTGTGAGGATATACCTTTCTATATCGAGACACGCAAAGCGGCGAAGGATCCCCGGGAATTCGATGTTTGGATCAAAGAATGGATTCTAGGTTGTGAAGATCATGGAGAATACATTTCCAAATTGGGCAGCGAAAGAATCCATCTCCTGAAGGGCCGTGCGCACCCGGATGCGTGGCGGTACGATTTGAACAGCAGAATTAATGAGTTGAAAAAGAGACAGCTTTCGATATCACCTTTGGAAAGGAGCGTGTTGGCGGCCAGTGATATCATAAGGGATAAAATTCGACAAGGCGGCTTCAAGTTGATTTTGGTCGGCGCGGGCCTGGCGAGTCTGGCTGCCTGGGTGGCCATATACGGCCTCAAGGAAGAAGGAACGGAGGTGGAGTTGATGTCGGAACTCGGTTTTTTAGGGTTTGCGCCCCGGCCGGGAGAACCTTTTCTTTTCAATCTGGCCAACATTCCGACCTGCAAGCAACTGGACGGTATCCTGACCATGCTGGGAATCCTGCTGCCGAACCGCGAAACCAATTGTTTGGGGGCCCTGAGTGCTGCACAGGTGGATAAATTAGGGAACCTGAATACGACTGTGATACCGGACAAGAAGATACTCATGACCGGCTCCGGAGGGGCAAACGATGTCATGTCCACAGCCAAAGAGGTTGTCGTCATCATGCCTCAGTCCAAGAATCGTTTTGTCGAAAAGCTTCCATTTCTGACAAGCCCCGGGGCGGCGGCCAGGACCCTTGTCTCCACCCTCGGCGTGTTTGAAAAATTGGGTCAAGACCAGGAATTTACGCTGACGACCATTTTTGAAGATCAATTATCGCAAGAAAAGGAGCGGGCGATCCGCACGATCCGCGAGCAATGCGGATGGGATTTGCGGGTCATCGATGATCCGCACAGATTTCCTCCACCCGCCGTCAAGGATCTGGCCACCCTGCGGATGTTCGATCCGGACCGGTATTTTTTAAGGGATTAATATGGAACGAGAATGGCTTTTTGATGATGAACACCGGATGTTTCGGGAAACCGTCCGGAAATGGGTGACCGCGGAGCTTGCTCCCTATGCGGATGAGTGGGAGAAAAAAGGAGAATTCCCCATAGCCCTATTCCAGAGGGCCGGGGAACTTGGATGCTTTGCAGGAGGACTGCCGGAAAATTACGGTGGCGTAGAGGGCGATTTCCGCTATGCGGCCGTCTTCTCCGAAGAGATGGCCCGGAGTAAATCGGGAGGCGTTTTCGCAGGTCTGGGTCTTCATGGCTGCGTCGTCATCGCTATGCCTTAGTATCGTTGGATAGGGTTATATGAACAAATTGACACTAACGAATTCAAAATTAGCACAGGCCTGTCGTTGGATGTCAAGATAGTTAAGATTCGTTGACTAATAAGAAACCCACTACATGCCACCGTAACGATTCATTTTATTTGTTTAGGTCGAAAAATCACATGAGATCCATCGATAACGGTCGTAGCTGTCGTCGGCGGGTTTGGTTGGGGATGAACGGATTTGATATTCTTTCCTTCTATCAAAATCTCCATCCCAGCAAGAATTCGGCTGTTTTCAACATCATATATAGTCACATTGTGGATGCCAATTTCCGGGTTGGAGGTTAAATGATCAAAGGTAGGTTCAGTTTTATTGGAACCAAGCTCAATGGATGAACAACCCGATAAAGCAACTGCTATTAAGGATTTATGTTGAAATCGTTACCGTTCATTAAAAAAAAGAAACTTCATCAAGCCAAATTATTCCTTCTGTTCCAAGTTCAACATTCCTCTCATCCGCTATCCATTCAATTTTTTCGACATATTTTAATTCAAGTATTTGATTTGTCCCAAGTTTCTTAGCCTTACCTCGCTGAAGTGCCAGCGAGTTAAAAGGGATGCCTATTTCTTTCCAGTCTCTTGTCACAAGTATATTCCGGACCCAATTCTCTTCATTAACAGAGCCTTTTTCGCTGTCAGTCAAATGAAACCTGACTGTAATATCTTTCGTAGCCTTGATGTAGAATTTTATCCCCGAATAGTTGCTAAGGTCACGCTTGAGCCGATTCCTTATTTTAGCTTGAATATTGTGTTTTTTGAGTCTTTCTGAACCCAATTTAAACTCCATAGCTATACAGCCTGTGCCCTTTGCTCCCTGCTTGTCATCAATATAGACCTTTTGAAAGCCTCCTTTTCCTATTTTCTTCTCTAATTTTGTACCAATGCTCCAACCTGCCAAAACTGAATTTTTATCCTCAAATTTTCCATCTATACTCTCGATATCCCGAAAAGATTCTGCTTTCAGCTCATGCAGAGAAGCAACCTTGTTGATAGCTGCCACTATCAGACCTGTCGCTGTATTCACTATTCTTAAATTAACATTCCACTTCTCTCCTGTAGCTGCCAATGTGCCGGTCAAAATAACGTCGGCGCCAAGGAGTTTTCCAGCCTGCTTAGCGCTTTTTGAATCTATTATCCCGGTTTGGCTGAGTTCCAATTCTTCTAAAATAGATTTTAGCTTTAACCGCTCCACCACATTGAATTGCCCGGAATTGACCAAAGCAGTAGTTACATCTTCCTGGACATATTTGGCAACCGCCTTATTTCTTCCCATTATTACTTCAAAATCCTTGATGCCTATTATCTTCTTTTCGAGAAAGATTCGTACTCTCTCGATAGGCTTGAAAGAATGGGATTTCTCAAGAATTTCTAACACTATGTCATTCCCTATGACATTTGTGACGCTAGCTCTGGACTGGTTTAGGTTGGTTTCCTTGCCTTCCAAAATATAGCTGTTATCTATAATCCCTTGAGCGAGTTGTAACGCCAGCTTGTCGTCACCCTCAAATAGAGTTGGCTTTTCGACTCTTATGGTAACTCGATTTTCCTCCACGTTTATGATCTCAGCTGGGAGGTAAAACACACTTTTCATTTCGGGTTTCTTCCTGATTTTTGTTTGAATAGCTGGGACACAACCCATCAATAGGGATGTAATAATGCTGAACATTAAGATGTTGAAATACCACCTCATCAGAGCTCCTTTTAAATGACTTATAGTCTTTATCATACTGTTATGTATTCAAACAATCTCTGCAGCAATAATTCAAAATTTACTGCCAGAATCTTCAATTCGACATAATTGAAGATTGGTAAATACATTATCATCGCTTCCGATTAGGGTCAATATTCTTAAAAATCGACAAATTCAAGGCTTAAATTGGGGTTAATGGTAACCGTTCACTCCCCCCCGGTATTTTTATGCCGCGATTAGGGAGGGAGCAAC